>JAASTB010000268.1 GCA_021767625.1 Wenzhouxiangella sp. | reverse complement strand
TGGATGAAGGCCCTGGCCATGGGCGGCGATCGCCCGGACGATCCGGCCGACTACGACCAGGCCGATGCACTCCTGCTCGACGCCCACGCGCCCGGGCAGGCCGGCGGCAGCGGCGAGACCTTCGACTGGTCCAGGGCGCCTCGTCTGGC
This sequence comes from Wenzhouxiangella sp., assembly GCA_021767625.1. Taxonomy (GTDB): domain Bacteria; phylum Pseudomonadota; class Gammaproteobacteria; order Xanthomonadales; family Wenzhouxiangellaceae; genus Wenzhouxiangella. The sequence goes on along the minus strand of JAASTB010000268.1, from coordinate 3,647 downwards.
CCGCCCGTGGGTGTTGGCCGGGGGATTGAACCCCGACAACGTGGGCGCGGCCTGTCGACAGCTCTCGCCCGATGCCGTGGACGTCTCCAGCGGGGTGGAAGTCCGCCCCGGCGTGAAGAGTGATAAGCTGATTCGTGACTTTATCAAGGCGGTGAAACATGGCTGAAGCAGCCGAAAAAACAGCGACTCCGACCCAACTGCCCGACGCCGGCGGCCACTTCGGCGTGTTCGGCGGGCGCTTCGTCTCCGAGACCCTCATGGCGGCACTCGAAGAGCTGGAAGCGGCCTGGCGCAAGTACATCGCCGACGAGACTTTCATGGCGCGTCTCGACTCCGATCTCGCGCACTTCGTCGGTCGTCCCTCGCCGCTTTATTTCGCCGAGAACCTCACGCGCAAGATGGGCGGCGCGAAGATCGTCCTCAAGCGCGAGGACCTCAACCACACCGGCGCGCACAAGGTCAACAACACGGTCGGCCAGGCGCTGCTCGCCCAGGCCATGGGCAAGCAGCGCGTGATCGCCGAAACCGGCGCCGGCCAGCACGGCGTGGCCACCGCCACCGTGGCCGCCCGGCTCGGGATGAAGTGCGTGGTCTACATGGGTTCCGAAGACGTCAAGCGCCAGTCGGTCAACGTCTTCCGCATGAAGCTGCTCGGCGCTGAAGTGGTCAGCGTCGAGGCCGGCTCGAAGACGCTGAAGGATGCGCTCAACGAAGCCATGCGCGACTGGGTCACCAATGTCGACGACACTTTCTACGTGCTGGGCACGGTGGCCGGGCCGCACCCGTACCCGGCCATGGTTCGCGACTTCAACGCCGTGGTCGGCCGCGAGGCGCGAGCGCAGATGCTCGCCGAATACGGCAAGCTGCCGGAGGCCCTGGTGGCCTGTGTCGGCGGCGGGTCGAACGCCATCGGGCTGTTCCACCCCTTCATCGACGACGGCGACGTCGCCATGTACGGCGTCGAGGCGGCCGGCCGCGGGCTTTCGGGCCACGAGCACGCCGCCAGCCTGTGTGCGGGACGCATCGGCGTGCTGCACGGCTCGCGCACTTACCTGCTCGACGACGACGCCGGGCAGATCATCGACACGCATTCGGTTTCGGCCGGGCTCGATTACCCGGGCGTGGGTCCCGAACACGCCTGGCTGAAGGACTCCGGCCGCGCGCAGTATGTCGGCATCGACGACGAAGAAGCCCTGGCGGCCTTCCACGAGCTGACTCGGAGCGAGGGCATCATGCCGGCGCTGGAGTCGGCCCACGCCATCGCCTACGGCATGAAGCTGGCCGCCGAGCGTGATCCCGAAGAGATCGTCCTGGTCAATCTCTCCGGCCGGGGCGACAAGGACATCAACACCGTGGCCGAACTGGAAGGACTGACGCTTTGAACCGCATCGACGCGAGATTCGAGAAGCTGCGCCGGGACAATCGCCGGGCGCTGATCCCCTACGTGACGGCCGGCTATCCCGGTCCGGACGCCACCGTGCCGGTGCTGCACGCCGCCGTCGAGGCGGGCGCGGACCTGCTCGAGGTGGGCATGCCTTTCTCGGACGTCATGGCCGACGGTCCGGTCATCCAAGAAGCCTGCGCCCGCGCGCTCGAGCAGGGAACGGGCCTCGACCAGGTGCTGGCCATGGTCGCCGAGTTTCGGCGCAAGGATCCGGCGACCCCGATCATCCTGATGGGCTATGCCAATCCCATCGAGCGACGCGGCGTGGCGCGCTTCTGCGAGGAAGCCGCGGTCGCCGGCGTGGACGGCCTGCTGATCGTGGACTGTCCGGCCGACGAGGCCGCGGACATGCGTGCCGAACTGGCGCGCCACGACCTGCACCAGATCTTCCTGGTCGCGCCGACGACCACGGACGCGCGCCTGAAAAGAGCGGCCGAACTGGCCGGGGGCTTCCTCTACTACGTCACCGTCAAGGGCGTGACCGGGGCGGCCAACCTCGACACTGCCTCGCTGGCGCCGGCCATCGAACGCATCCGGGCTGCCGCCGGCGTTCCCATTGCCGTGGGTTTCGGCATCCGTACGCCCGAGCATGCCGCGGCAGCGGCCGAAAACGCTGATGCCGTCGTGATCGGTTCGGCCCTGGTCGAGCGGCTCGGCCGGGCCGACTCCGCCGCTGCGGCGGTCGAGACCGCGCGCGAGTACCTTGCCCCGATTCGTCAGGCCATGGACAATACCGCCTCTTCGAATACCGACGTGGTGAGCGCCTGACATGAGCTGGTTCCAGAAACTGATGCCCTCCCGGATCCGCACCGAAGGCTCGAGCAAGAGCCGCAAGGTGCCCGACGGCCTCTGGACGAAATGCAAGTCCTGCGATGCCGTGCTCTACCGCCCGGAGCTGGAACGCAATCTCAACGTCTGCCCCAAGTGCGACCATCACATGACCTTGTCCGGCCGGGCCCGACTGGAGGCCTTTCTCGACGAGGGCGAGCACGTCGAGATCGGTGCCGAGCTCGCCCCGGTCGATGTGCTCAAGTTCAAGGACACCAAGAAGTACCGCGATCGCCTCGTCGCCAGCCAGAAAGCGACTGGCGAGAAGGACGCCCTGGTCGCGCTCCGCGGCAAGCTGCTCGAAATGGAGATCAATGCCTGCGCCTTCGATTTCCGCTTTATGGGCGGCTCGATGGGCTCGGTCGTCGGCGAGCGCTTCGCCCTGGCCGCCCAGGACTGCATCGAGCGTGGCCTGCCGCTGGTGTGCTTCGCCGCTTCCGGCGGGGCGCGCATGCAGGAAGGGCTGTTTTCGCTCATGCAGATGGCCAAGACTTCCGCGGCACTGGCGCGCATGGCCGAGGAGGGGCTTCCCTACATCGTGGTGCTCACGCATCCGACCACCGGCGGGGTTTCCGCCAGCCTCGGCATGCTTGGCGACATCAACCTGGCCGAGCCCAACGCGCTGATCGGCTTCGCCGGCCCGCGCGTCATCGAGCAGACGGTGCGCGAGAAGCTGCCGGAAGGCTTCCAGCGCTCCGAATTCCTGCTCGAGAAGGGCGCCATCGACCAGATCGTGGACCGGCGCGAACTGCGCCAGCGCGTCCACGGCCTGCTGACCATGTTCATGGCCCCGCGACGCAGCCAGCAAGCCCGTGAGGGCGAACTGGTTGACGAAGACAGCTAGCCGGCACAAGCCTTCCGGCCCGGCCTTGAGCGAATCCTCCAACCCGAATCCGTCGCCGCTGGTCGAATGGCTGGCGCGCCTCGAGCGGCGTGCACCCGCCTCGCGCATCGAGCTCGGGCTCGATCGCGTGCGCGAGGTCTGGCGCCGGATGGACGCACGGCTGTCGGCGCCCGTGATTACCGTGGCCGGCACCAACGGCAAGGGATCGGTGGTCGCCATGATCGAGTCGATGCTGCTGGCCGGCGGCTTTCGCCCCCTGGCCTACAGCTCGCCGCACATCCTCCGGTTTTCCGAACGCATGCGCATCGGCGGGCACGAGGCCGACGAGGCCGATATCGTGGCCGCGCTCGATCGGGTGGAGCGGGCCCGCGGGGAGGTGGACCTGACGTACTTCGAGCACACGACGCTGGCGGCATTCCAGCTGGCCTTCGATGCCGGCGTGGACGCGCTGGTGCTGGAAGTCGGGCTGGGCGGCCGACTCGACGCGGTCAACGTGCTCGACGCCGACGTCGCCGTGGTCACATCCATCGG
>JAASTB010000267.1 GCA_021767625.1 Wenzhouxiangella sp. | reverse complement strand
TCGGCCAATGACAGCCGGGTAACTTTCTGGAAGCCGCGCGGCAGCTTGCGACCGCGCTGCGCCCGCTCGCCCCAGTAGTTCTCGGTGTCGGCCCAGCCCAGGCGCAGGTAGCGCTGCCCGGCCCAGACCAGGCAGTCCTCGCCGGCGGCGATGACGATGGCGCCGGCCATCTTCTCGCCGGCCTTTTTCGCCTTGGGCGGAATGTTGATGAGCTTGTTGCCCTTGCCCTTGGCCAGCTCGGGGACTTCGCTGAGGTAGTAGGCCAGTAGGTAACCCTCCGTGGTGGCACAGACAATCACCGCCTCTTCGTCCTCGGTGACCGGGGCGATGGGCAGCACGTCCGAGCCGGCGGGCACGGTCAGCATCTGCTTGCCCGCCTTCTGGCGGGTGTGCAGGTTCTCCAGCTGCGTGACGAAGCCGTAGCCGGCGTCACTGGCCATCAGCACCCGGTCCTCGGGGGCGCCGATGGCCAGGCTGCGGAAGACGGCATCCGACTTCGGGCTGAAGCGCCCGGTCAGCGGCTCGCCCAGGCTGCGCGCCGAGGGCAATTCGTGCGCGATCAGGGAGTAGCTGCGGCCGTTGGAATCCAGGAAGCAGGCTGTCTGCGTGCTGCGCCCGCGGGCGGCGGCCAGGTAGGCGTCGCCGGCGCGATAGTTGAGCTCCTCGGGCTTGATGTCGTGTCCCTTGGCCGCGCGCACCCAGCCGTTCTCGCTCAACACCACGGTCACCGGCTCGGACGGCACCAGGTCGGTTTCCTTCAACGCCTGGGCGGCGGAGCGCTCAACCAGCTGCGACCGGCGCTCGTCGCCATACTTCTCGGCATCCTCGAGCAGCTCGTCGCGAATCAGGCGGGTGAGCTTCTTCGGCGAGTCGAGAATGGCCTCGATCTGCTTGCGCTCGGCTTCCAGCTCGTCCTTCTCGCCGTTGATTTTCATTTCCTCGAGCTTGGCGAGGTGGCGCAGTTTGAGCTCGAGAATGGCCTCGGCCTGCGTCCCGGTCAGTCCGAAGCGCTCCATCAGCACCGGCTTGGGTTCGTCCTCGGTGCGGATGATGTGAATCACCTCGTCGATGTTGAGATAGGCGATCAGCAGGCCGTCGAGAATGTGCAGGCGATCGACCACCTGGTCGAGGCGGAATTCGAGGCGCCGGGTCACCGTCTGGCGCCGGAACTCCAGCCACTCGATCAGCAGGTCCTTGAGGTTGCGCACGCCCGGCCGGCCGTCGAGACCGATGACGTTGAGGTTCATGCGCGCGCTCTTTTCCAGGTCGGTGGTCGCGAACAGGTGATCCATCAGCTGATCGACGTCGACGCGGTTCGACCGGGGCACGATCACCAGGCGCGTGGGGTGCTCGTGGTCGGACTCGTCGCGCAAGTCGGTCACCCAGGGCAGCTTCTTGGCCTGCATCTGGCCGGCGATCTGCTCGAGCACCTTCGCCGGGGAGACCTGGTGCGGCAGGGCGGTGACGATGATCTCCTCGCCCTCCTTCTCCCACTTGGCGCGCTGGCGAATGCCGCCCGAGCCGCTCTCGTAGAGTGCCAGCAGGTCCTCGCGCGAACTGACGATTTCCGGACCGCCGGGGAAATCCGGGGCCGGGATGTGCTCGCACAGTTCGGCCACGGTGGTCTTCTTGGGCGCTTCGAGCAGGCGAATGCAGGCCGAGACCACCTCGTTGAGGTTGTGCGGCGGAATGTCGGTGGCCATGCCCACGGCGATGCCCTGCCCGCCGTTGAGCAGCACGTTGGGCAGGCGCGCCGGCAGCAGCTTGGGTTCTTTGAGGGTGCCGTCGAAATTGGGCACCCAATCGACCGTGCCCTGCCCCAGTTCGGCCAGCAGGGTCTTCGCGTAGGGCGCCAGGCGCGACTCGGTGTAGCGCATCGCCGCGAAGGACTTGGGGTCGTCGGGAGAGCCGAAGTTGCCCTGCCCGTCGACCAGTGGATACCGGTACGAGAAGGGCTGCGCCATCAGCACCATGGCCTCGTAGCAGGCCGAGTCGCCGTGCGGATGGAACTTGCCGATCACGTCACCCACCGTGCGGGCCGATTTCTTGTGCTTGGAAGCGGCCGAGAGGCCGAGTTCGCTCATCGCGTAGACGATGCGCCGCTGCACGGGCTTGAGACCGTCGCCCACGTTGGGAAGGGCGCGGTCGAGCACCACGTACATGGCGTAGTCGAGGTAGGCGCGCTCGGCGTAGGTGCGCAGGGGTTGTTGTTCGTAGTCGCCGGAAACGGGTTTGATTTCGCTCATGGCGGGGAATTGTCGCCGAAGACGCGCGACCTTGCCACAGCGATTCGGATCAAAAGACGCGGGCGCCGAGGCTCGGCGCCCGCGTCTATCGAGAAAGTGCCGCCGAGGTCAGATGACCAGCCAGGCGATCAGGGCGAACGTCGCCAGGACGCTGCCGGCGGCGATCATGTAGAGCTTCACCGGCGTGGCGTCGTTCGGCACCTTGGGCTGGGGCCGGTCGCCCTGCGGCACCGGCGCCTCGGTGGAGGCCTTGAGAACCTCCAGGACTTCATCGGTCGTCTCGTCGTCGAAGCGGAACGGGTCGAAGCGATCGTGACCGTGCTGCTTGAGCTTGTCGCGCAGGGCGCGATCGAGGGTGAGGTACTTCATGGCCCAAAGCTTGAACCGGCGGCGCTCGATGGGACGTTTGCGCAAGAGCGTCACGTCGCGGTGGCGCGGGTCGTCGTGCAGCTTGTTGTAGAGCTTTTCGACGGCTTCGCGTTCGCCCTCGAGGCACTGAAAGAAGGTGTCGTTGCCGAAACAAAGCACGCCGCCGATCTGCAGCGGCTCGTTATTGCGGCGCGACTGCGTGAGAATGCGACCGATCTCGGGCTCGACGCCGGTGCCCACCTTGCTGCGGGCAACGTTGGAACGGCTGGCATAGACGAGTTCGATGAGCTCCGACATGGTCGTCTCCCCTGTTTGACGTTGAAAACTGCGTCAAAGCTTACGGACACGAGGGTCGGCGGCAGGTGAAGACGCCAGTTCAAAACCAGGGAACCACGGAAGACACGGAATTCACGGAGCTCGCCAAGAGCAGGTGTGATCCGTGCCATTTTCGCGCCTTCCGCGGTTCCAGATTCTGATCAGCGCTTGACGAACTTCAGGGTGAAGCGGTCGCTTTCGCCGATTTCGCGATACTTCTCCTCGTCCTCGCCTTCGGGCACGTTCAGGCTCGGCGGCAGGGTCCAAACGCCGTTGGGATGGTCGGCATTGTCGGCCGGATTGGCGTTGATCTCGGAGGCTTCCTCGAGCACGAAACCGGAGGACTCGACGATGCCCACCACCCAGCTCTGCTTGACGTAGCCGGTGGACGGATTCTGCTCACGATCTTCCGGCAGGCGATGGCCAACGACACCGAAGACGCCGCCGGTCTTGAGCACCGCGGCGGCCGCTTCGGCCACGTCGCGGAAATTGTCGTCGCCCGCGTAGCTGTGCACATTGCGGAAGGTCAGCACCATGTCGGCCGAACCCGCTTCTCCGAGGTCGGTCATCTCCGGCGGGTCGAAGGCGATGATCTCGACATCACCGAAGCGTTCGGCCGAGATGCGTTCCTTGTAGGTGGCCATGCCACGCTCGTAGTAACCCGGCAGGTCTTCCTGGTCCATGTTCCAGTGGGCCGCGATCAGTTTGCCCTCGTCGGCCAGGTAGGGCCCGAGGATTTCCGTGTACCAGCCGCCGCCGGGCGAAATTTCCACCACGGTCATGTCCGGCTCGATGCCGAAGAAGGTCAGCGTCTCGTAGGGGTGGCGATACTGATCCCGCTCGGCCTCGGCCGAGGGGCGCTCCGGGCTCTCGATCACGCTCTTGAG
>JAASTB010000266.1 GCA_021767625.1 Wenzhouxiangella sp. | reverse complement strand
GCTGGTGTTCCAGTCGCAGAACCTCACCGACGTGCGCATCGAAGGCATCGAAGCCGCCGCCACGCTGAACCTGGGCAGCCTGACGCCGGCGCTGGACGACTTTCAGCTGCGCAGTTCGGCGTCCTGGTCGGACGGCGAGAATCTCTCCAGCGACGTGCCGCTCAACAGCATCGAGCCGCTCACCGGCGTGGTCGGCCTTCGCTGGCTGCCCACGGGCCTGCCCCTCGATATCGAGATGGTCGCTACCGCCGTGGCAGGCAAGGACGACGTGGCCGACCCGGCCGACTTCCAGGCCCCGGGCTACGTCACCCTCGACCTGCTCGCCGGCTGGCAGATCACCGGCGCCAGCCACCTGCGCCTGGGCCTGTTCAACCTGACCGACCGCGAGTACTGGTCCTGGTCGACCGTGCGCGGCCGATCGGCCAGCGACCCGGGCCTGGACTGCTACACCCAGCCCGGCTTCAACGCCGGCATCAGCCTGACATGGCAACTGTAACGATTCGCTTTGCCTGCGCCCCGGATCTCTCCGTCTGCCTGACTCTCCTCACCCTTCCGGGGCGCAGTCTTCTTTTCAACCTGCCAGGATGGACGACATCATGCGATACCTTCTGACCACCGCCACCGCCCTTTTCATGCTGGCCGCGGTCCCGACAGCGGCCGCCTACGAGACCGGCGAAGAAGACCAGGCCATCGACTACCTCTTTGCCTGGCCCTTCATCGATACCGACGACATGGCGCCCCGCGGCGGCACCACGACCGGACCGCGGCCCGAAGCCGTCACCGAACCGACCGAGGCCTGGCAGAGGCTCCAGGCCGAAGACCTCGACAAGCGCGAGCGCGACCGGCGCGCCATCCTGGCGATGGCCGGCGCCTACCGGGTCAGCTTCGACTTTCTCGAGACCATGGGCTTCGAAGCGGGCTTCGAGCCCGCGAAGCCCTACCGCTCCTGGGGCACGGAGTACGTCTACGTCATTGCCGACGAGCCCGGCTTCGTCAGCCTGCAGCACGTCCTGGTGATGGTCGTCGAACAGGAAGACGGCAGCCTCAGCGATCCCTTCGTGACCAAGCACTGGCGCCAGGACTGGCGTTACGAGGACCGCGACCTGCACGAGTTCGTCAGCCACGGCAACTGGCAACGAACGACGCTGAGCGAGGAGGAAGCCGCAGGCCACTGGACCCAGGCCGTCTTCCAGGTCGACGACTCGCCGCGCTACGAATCCCACGGCGAGTGGGAACATCACCCGACCCACTCGGTCTGGCAGGGCAGCGAGACGCGCCGCCCCCTGCCCCGGCGCGAGTTCAGCGTGCGCGACGACTACAACGTGCTCGTCGGCAGCAACCGCCACACCATCCTGCCAACCGGCTGGACCCACGAGCAGGACAATCTCAAGGCGATCACCGACGAGAACGGCCGCCTGGATTCCGAACAGCCCTTCCTGGCACGCGAGATGGGCGTCAATCGCTACGAGCGCGTCACCGGCTTCGATTTCGGTCCCGGCGATGAATACTGGGACGCCACCGCCGCTTTCTGGGCGCTGGTCCGCGACGCGTGGGCGGAGCGATTCCAGGCGCATGATCGAATCCACCTGGAAGCGGAGGTCGACGGCGAGTCGATGATGATGACCCTGTTCGGAATGGCCGAAGAGATCGCCGAAGGGGCTGCCTTCGATCGCGAGACCTACCGGGAAAGGATCGAAGCCATCTTCGAACGGCACGTGCGGGCCGGGTCATAGGGGAGTGCGCGACGATCCCGGATCGGACCGGCGGCGGACAGGACCTCAACCGCCGCCGTTTCCGTTCCCGCCGTCCTCCTCGCTTTCTTCCTCGCCCTCCAGCAGCGGGTCCTCGACGCGGTCGCCCGGGGCGTCGACGGGAATGGGCTCGTCTTCCCAGGCCTCGGCGTCCGGCTCGCGCCCCAGGTACTGTCTCAGCCGGTGCTTGCGCGAGCGCTGGTTCTCGAACTGGATCTCGATGGTGAAGGTCAGGCGCCAGTCGCTGCGGCGCTCGCCGGTTTCGAAATCCTTGGGCCAGGCGTGTTCTGGCTCGATCTCCCAGTACAGCCAGTTGCGCAGGAACTGGCGCCGGTAGCGCACGGCCACGAAATACTCCTCGGTTTCGAAGCGCGGCTCGGTGTATCCCCAGGCGCCGACCTCGGCGCGGACCGCACTCTGCATATCGAGCTGCCGGAAGGAAACCAGTCCGGTCCGCCAGTCGATGCCTTCGGATTCCTGCGACCAGGTACCCCGGGCGCTCCAGCGCAACAGGCGGTCGCGGTCGGGCAGCCACTCCCAGTCGAAGCGCGTGGTCAGGCCGAAGCCCTCGTCGCGCTCCCAGAAAGCCGACTGGGTGAAGCGGCCGAGGCTGCGGTCGGTCAGCCCCCGGACGTAGCGGTAGCGTCCGCGAACCCTCGGATTGAGCGCGCCGCCGTCGAGCCGGATCGTGCCGTCGATGTCAAAGCGGCTGCGCGCATGCTCGCTGGCGATGTAGCGCAAACCCAGGCGCGTGCGGTTCTCGGGGTCGTCGAACGCGCTGGTGTCGGGATAGTCGCCTTCGAGATCCTCGTCGCGGGCGACCAGCAGGCGAACCCGCTCCGACAGGCGCGGCAGGATCAGGTTGGCCCGCACCGAGGCGCGATACTTCAGGCCTTCGGTCTCGTCCCAGCGCGCGGCATTGCGCAGGCGGATGAAGCTGCCCACCGGGTTTTCTTCGAGGGTGCGCGGATCCCCGAAAAAGCCGTCGAACCAGGCAGCCGGCTCGCACAGGCGCTGGTTGATGTAGGAGTGGGTCAGGTCGAGCCAGCTCTGCGGCCGGCCCTGCTCGTCACGACAGGACATTTCCATGAGGCGCTGCTGGCGCGCCTTGCGCTCGGCCCGCTTTTCCTCTTCGGCCTGTTCAGCAGGCGTGGATGAGTCCTGGGCATCCGTTTCCTGCGCGGCCGGAGCCGGCAACCAGGTCGCCAGGAGGAGGACTGCCAGGCTCATGACCAGGCCACGGCTATTCATGCCACAATCCCCGCCGGACATCGGTAAACGACAGGCAAGATCCTGGATAGAAGCTGCATGCAAGGCATCATACGACAACAACGCGGCCGCGCACACCGGCCGTTTCGAGCGCATCGCCGATGAACGACGAGCACGACGACATCCGGCCCTACGACGACCTCGGACCGGAGGTAGTCCTCGACGCCGTCGAGGCGCTGGGGCTGGTGACCGACGGCCGACTGCTGGCGCTCAACAGCTTCGAGAATCGCGTCTGGCAAGTCGGGCTCGAAGAGGCCGAGCCGGTGGTCGTCAAGTTCTATCGCCCCGGGCGCTGGAGCGACCAGGCGATCGAGGAAGAGCACGCGTTCTCGCTCGAACTCGCCGAGGCCGGCCTGTCGGTCGTGGCCCCGCTGCGGCTGCACGAAACCACGCTGCACCGGCACGAGGGCTTCCGCCTGGCGGTCTTCCCGCGCCGCGGCGGTCACGCCCCGGAGCCGGCCCACGAGCCTACGCTGCGTCACCTCGGCCGGACCCTGGGGCGGCTGCATGCCGTCGGTGCCGCCGGTCGTTTCGAGCACCGGCCGGAACTGACCATCGCCGAGCGCGGCCGCGAGCCGGTCAACTGGCTGATCGAGAATCAATGGCTGCCGCTTCATCTCGAGCAGGCCTTCTCGAGCCTGGCCGAGCATCTACTCGAGGCGATTGGCGCCGCCTTCGAGCGGGCCGGCGACTACCGCCGGATCCGGCTGCACGGGGACTGCCACCCGGGCAACATCCTGTGGCGCGACGACCAGGCCCACTTTGTCGACCTCGACGACTGCCTGACCGGCCCGGCCGT
>JAASTB010000265.1 GCA_021767625.1 Wenzhouxiangella sp. | reverse complement strand
GTCTAGTCCCGCTCCAGGGCCCGATCAAGCCGATCGGCCAAATCGCGGACCCTCGAGTCGACCTGGTCGCGCCGTTCGTGCATCTGCTGGCGCAATTTCAGCACTTCCTCGGCCAGGTTGAGCGCGGCCATCACCGCGATCTTGTCCATGGAAGAAACCTTGCCGGAGTCGCGGATCTCGCGCATCTGCTGGTCGAGAAACAGGGCCGATTCCATCAGGGTGCGGCGCTGCTCGGGCGTGCACATCACGCGATACTCGCGGTCGACGATGCGTACCGTCACCGGCTCGGGAGACTGGCTCATTGTGTTATCCCGCGTTTTCCAGCGCCTTGAGACGCTCGATCATGGCTTCGACCCGCGTGCGGGCCTCCTCGTTGCGCTGCACCAGCGTGGCGCGTTCGGCGACCAGGGACTCCTGGCGTGCCAGCAGCGAACTGTTCTCGTCTTCCAGGCGCTCCAGGCGCTCGAACATCTCCGAAAGACGCTGCTCCAGACGATCGATGGTCCGGACCGTTTGCTCCAGCGAATCCATGATGAGGTCCCCGTTTCGAAAACTTTCAAGGGCTTAATCATAGAACCTGTCAAGCCGCTTCACAACTACCGGATCAAAAGTGCCTCCCGGTGATAAACTTTGGGGTCTGTCTTGTAGTACTCGAATTCATGACGACCGAACAGGAATCCAAGCTGGCCTGGCTGCTGGCCGTGGCCGCCGACAGTGCGCCCGAATCCGTTGCCGAAACCCATGCCGTGGTGACCGGACTGCTGTGCGGAAAGCCCGGCCAGGACGAGAACGAGCTGGCCACCCACCTGGCCGCCCTTCAGGTCGGCGACTGGACCTCCGAGCGGATCCTCGAGCAGCTCGGCCCGGCCCTGAGCCAGCTGCGCAACGAGCTGGCCTCCGAGAACATGGACTTCCAGCTGCTGCTGCCCACCGAGGACCGGCCCCTGGAAGAGCGCACGCGCTGCCTGGCGCACTGGTGCTCGGGCTTTCTGACCGGCTTCGGCGCGGCTTCCCCGACGATCCGCTCCGAGGAGGCCAGCGACGCCCTGCGAATGGTCGAACAGATCGCGCGCGCCGCCACCGACCCGGACTCCGACCAGGAAGCCGAAGAGGGCGCCTACACGGAGCTCGTCGAGTTCGTGCGCGTGGCCATCCTGATGCTGCGCGAGGAATGCCGCTCGGGCGTCACCAAGCACTAGGGGGCGCGAACCGGGATGATTCGAAGCGAGGAGTTTTCCAGGCGCCGCCAGCGACTGATGGAAGAAGCCGGACCGGGCGCCCTGATCGTACTGGCCGCCGCACCCGAGCGACTGCGCAACGGCGACGCCTTCTACCCCTATCGACAGGACAGCGACTTCCTCTACCTGACCGGCCTGGACGAACCCGAGGCCGTGCTCGTGCTGCGCCCCGGCCGGGAAAGCGGCGAGCAGATCCTTTTCCTGCGCGAGCGCGACGCCGACCGTGAGCGCTGGGACGGGCCGCGCCTGGGCCTCGACGGCGCCATCGAACAGCTGGGGATGGACGACGCCTTCCCGATCGGCGACCTCGACGACATCCTGCCGGGCATGATGGAAGGCTGCGATCGCATCTACCACCTGGTCGGCAAGGACGTGCAGCTCGACCAGCGCATCATCGGCTGGCGCAACCGCCTGCGGGCCGAGCAGCGCGGCAGCCACGGCCCCGGCGAGATCGTCGCGCTCGAACCCCTGCTGCACGAGCAGCGCCTGATCAAGTCGCGCGACGAGATCCGCTGCATGCAGCGCGCTGCGAAAGTCTCCGCGGCCGCGGTCACGCGCGCCATGCGCGCCTGCCGGCCCGGCATGAACGAGACCGAACTCATGGCCGAGCTGCACTACGAATACACCCGCAACGGCTGCCCGGCCGCCTACCTGCCGATCGTGGCCGGCGGCGACAATGCCTGCGTGCTGCACTACATCCGCAACGACCAGCCGCTGCCCGACGAGGGCCTGGTGCTGATCGACGCCGGCTGCGAATTCCACGGCTATGCCGCCGACATCTCGCGCACCTTTCCGGTCGCCGGGCGATTCACTTCAGCGCAGCGCGATCTCTACGACGTGGTGCTGGCCGCACAGCACGCCGCCATCGACCAGGTCCGCCCCGGCAAGCCCTTCGAGGCCTTCCACGACACCGCCGTCGAGATCCTCACGCGCGGCCTGATCGACCTGGGCCTGCTGTCGGGCAGCCTGGACGAGAACCTCGAGGAAGGCCACTACCGCCGCTTTTACATGCACAAGACCGGCCACTGGCTGGGCCTGGACGTGCACGATGTGGGCGATTACCGCATCGAGGAGCTCTCGCGCGTGCTCGAGAAGAACATGGTCACCACCGTCGAGCCGGGGCTCTACATCGACGACCGCGTGGACATTCCCGAGCATTTCCGGAACGTGGGCATCCGCATCGAGGACGATATCCGGGTCACCGACGATGAGCCGGAGAACCTGACCCGGGCCGTTCCCACCGACCCGGACGAGATCGAGGCGCTGATGCAGCCATGAGCCGCTCATGAGCGACTTCGACGTCATCATCGTCGGCGGCGGCCTGGCCGGTTCCGCGCTGGCCGTCGGTCTGGCGCAGGCCGGCAAGCGCATCGCGCTCGTCGAGGCCTTCGAGCCGAAGGCCGACTCCCGACCCAGCTTCGACGACCGCACCCTGGTGGTCAACGCCGCTTCGCTCAACATCCTGGCCAACCTGGGGATTCTCGACGACGGCCTGGCCACCTGCCCGCTCAAGCACATCGAAATCAGCCGCGCCGGGGCGCCGGGCCACCTCAGCCTGCATGCGTCCGAACACGGCTGCGAGCGCTTCGGGGCGGTCATCGTGGCCCGCGAGCTCGGTGCCGCCATGCTCAGGCGGCTCGAATCGACCGCCGGCATCGAGTCCTTCTGCCCGGAGAAACTCGCCGGTGTCGAAGCCAACGAAGACCGCGTGACCATCCATCTCGAAAGCGGCAGGCAGTTGAGCGGCCGGCTGCTGGTCGGTGCCGACGGCACGAACTCCACCGTCCGCCGACTGAGCGGCATCGAAAGCCGGCGCTACGACTACGGCCAGTCGGCCATGATCTTCAACGTGCGCTGCCCCGAGCGAGCGGCCGACACCGCCTGGGAGCGCTTCACCCCGGCCGGTCCGCTGGCCTTCCTGCCGCAGCCCGAAGACCGCCTGGGCGTGGTCTGGATCGATCGAAACGAGGCGATCGAGGCCACCCTGACCCTGGATGACCAACAACTGGTCGAGCGCCTCGAATCGCGCAGCGGGCGCACGCCCGGCGGCTTCTCGTCGCCCGGCAAGCGGGCGAACTATCCGCTGGCCCTCACCCGAACGCCCCGCCCTTTCGCCCCACGCGTGGCCCTGGTCGGCAACGCCGCCAACACCGTCCACCCGGTGTCGGCCCAGGGCTTCAACCTGGGGCTGCGCGATGTCGCCGCCCTGGTCGATCACGCCGGCGCCGCCGAAGATTCCGGCCGCAGTGAGATACTCGGCGCCTGGTTCGACGACCGCCGCGACGACCAGGCGGCCACCGTGCGCTACACCGACACCCTGGCGCGCGCTTTCTCCAACCCCTCGACCATCGTGCGGCTGGGCACCGGCCTGGGCCTGTTCGCCCACGCCGCCGCGCCCGCGCTCTCCAGGCGCCTCGTGCGTTCGGCCATGGGCTTTCGCGAGCCGGTCAGCACGCTGGCCCGGGAGCGAGCGTCATGAAGGTCGATCACGACATCGTCATCGCCGGCGGCGGAGTCGCCGGGGCCACGGCGGCCGCCCTGCTCGCGCAATCGGGCCACAGCGTGGCACTCGTCGACCGGCGCC
>JAASTB010000264.1 GCA_021767625.1 Wenzhouxiangella sp. | reverse complement strand
GGCCGCCGTCCGGTCGGCGCTTCGCCTGAGCCTGCGCAGAAACTGCCAGCCCATCAGCAACCGGGCGCTGAGCACGATCACGCCGGCCAGCCAGGCCGCCACGATCCAGTGCATGATCGACGTGGCCTGGTCGGCTGTGGAACCCGCCGCGAAGCCGGAAAGCGAGACCGCGGCCGATTGATTCGGGATCGCAGCACTCGTTGTCGCCGCCGCGCCGTCGAGCAGGACGGCCAGCGTGACCGGCGGCGCCAGGGCGAGCAGCGCCATGGCGATCACCGCTGCCACGTAGCGGGACTGCGCGCTTGAGCCTCGCATGAGGGGCAGCGAGGCCGCGTAGAGCAGGCCGATGAGGGCGCCTTGCCAGAGGAAGTGCAACAGCGACAGGCCGAGCGCCTCGACCAGGGCGTGATCGAGCCAGCTCATGCCTCGCTTTCCCCGTCGCTCTCGCTGCGCAGCCGCTGGACCAGTTGCTCGATGGCTTCGAGTTCCTCGGAACTGGCCGGCCGCGAGGTGCCCAGCGCCTGCAGCACCAGTTGCGATGCCGATCCCTCGTAGACTCGGTCCATGAAGTCGTCGAGCATGGCGCGCTGGGTGGGCTCCTCGCCCACGGCGGGCTGGAACACGTGGGCGCGCTGCGAGTCGTCGCGTACCAGCAGGCCCTTGCCGTGCATGATCTGCATCTGCTTGAGGGTGGTCGTGTAGCTGTGCCCGGCACTCACGCCGATGCCCTCGTGGACTTCGCGGACCGTCGAAGGGCCGTGCTGCCACAGGAACTTGAGGATCTTGAGTTCGGAAGGCGTGGGTTTCGGTGTCGTGCTCATCGCTAGGCTCCGGAAAGGCGGTCGGCTGCAACGAATTGCTTCGTAGGCATGCAATTTATCGCCGCCCGATGGTGGGTGTCAAACGTCGGATGGCCCGCGCCGTCGGCGCCCTGGCCGGTTCGCGTGTGTTGTCGGCCTGGGATAGACTGGGAAGAGTGTTCAAGGAGGGGATTGCGCCGATGTCGCCAGGAACGCTGCCGTGCCTCCGGCCCTGAGGCGCCGCATTCGGGCGCTGCTTGCCGCCGTGCTGCTGGTTTTCGTCTGCGGCGCGTGTCGCGCGCCCGAACCGCCCCTTCGGGTCGGGGTCCTGATCTGGCCGCCCTACGACCTGGCCTATCTCGCCGTGGAGCGGGAATTCGTCGATCGCGACAACGTTCGCCTGGTCACCTTTCACTCGCCCTCTGAAGTCGCGCGCAGCTTTCGCTACGGCCTGCTGGACGCGATGTTCACCACCAGTCATTTCGTGCTGACTCTGGCACCGGATATCGACGGTGTGCGCATCGTCTACGTGATCGATTCGAGTCGGGGTGGTGACGCCCTGCTGGCCAAACCGCGGATCGATTCGCCGCAGGACCTGGCCGGTCGCCGGATCGGGGTCGAAGCCGCGCCGCTGGGTCTCTACACCCTGGAAAGAGCGCTGGACCGGCTCGGCCTCGATCGAAGTGCCGTGGAAACCGTCGCGATCGACACGGCCGAACACTTCAGGGCGTGGCAGGAAGACCGGGTCGATGCCCTTGTGACCTACGAGCCCACGCGCAGTCAGCTCAAGCGCCTGGGCGCGAAGGAGCTTTTCAGCAGCCGGCAGATTCCCGACGAGATTCTCGACGTGCTGGTCGTGCGTGAGGACATCGTCGAGGCGAGGCGCAAGCAGCTGGTGAGTTTCGTCGAGGGCCTGGACCGCGCGCTGGGCGCCTATCGTGCCGATCCCGCGGGAACCGTCTCCGACATGGTGCAGCGCCATCCGATCGGCCCGTCGGAGTTCGCGCGGGCCATGGAGGGCGTCGAGCTGTTCGACCTGGCCGACAACTTGCGCCTGCTCGGCGCCGCCAACGGCCGGATCGCCGCGGCCCTGGAGAAGCAGTGCGAGGTGATGGTGGCCGCCGGCATGCTGGAGCGCACGCCGGGCCTGGAGCGCGTGATCGATCCTTCGATCGTCGAGCAGGCGGCAGCGAAGTGAAATACGCCTTTCCGCTGCGCCTGTCGATTCCGCTCCTGATCTTCCTGGCCGGCTGCGTGATCCTGACCGGCGCGTGGGTACTCGAGTACCGGGCGCTCCAGCGCCATGCCGAGAACCTGGGGAGCGGCCAGCTCAAGATCACCGCCAGCTTCATCGGCGCGGAGGTGGAGGCGGCGCTGCGCAACCGCAACCCGGCCGAGGCCAGGGCCGCCGTCGAGCGGGCGATGTCGAACCCGGTTGTCGAGCGCATCGATTTTGCCGATCCGCAGGGGCGCATCCTGTTTTCCAGCCATCCCTCGGCAGTGGGTCGGCACCGCGACCAGCTCGAGCCGGTGCAGGCGCTGATCAGGGCCTTGCCGGACCAGTCGCCCACGGGCGACATGGCGACTGCGAGGCTGGGTGGCGGGGCGCGCCTGGCGGGTCGATTTCCACTGCGAATGCCGATATCGCCCGAGCAAATGCTGGCGACCCGCGTGGGCAATCTCTACCTGGTGGTGGACGTCAGCGGCGAACTGGCGCGGCAACAGGAGGCGCTGGCCGGTCGCATGCTGACATGGGTGGGGCTGTTGCTGCTGCTCGCACTGGGTTTCTGGTGGTTGCTGCGCTCGCTGTTGCTGCGCCGCATCGACGATCTCATCCATTCCGTGCGGGCGGTGGGCAAGGGTGATTTCACCCAGGTGCCGTCGGTCGGAGGCAGCGACGAGTTGGGAACGCTTGGCCGTGAGCTCGGCGTCATGGCCGCCCGGCTTCGCGATCACTCCGAGAAGCTGGCCTACCTTTCCGACCACGACGCGCTGACCGGCTTGCTGAACCGGCACGGCTTCGAAGCCGAGCTCGATCGCAGCCTGCGCGCCGTGCGCCGCAGCGGAAGCCGGCAGGTTCTCGCCCTGTTCGATGTCGACAGCCTGCGCGTGATCAACGACACCCAGGGCCACCAGGCCGGCGACGAATTGCTGCAGCTCATCGCCCAGCTCCTGCGCGACGCCTTGCCCGATGCCGTCGCTGCCGCCCGCGTCGGAGGCGACGAGTTTGCGCTGCTGGTCGACCTGCCGCCGGCCGAATCGGTCGAATCCATCGCGCGACGACTGCAGGCGGAGATGCTGTCCCTTCGCTTCGAGTACGGCGGTGAGCGGTTCGGCATCCAGGTCAGCATCGGCCTGATCGAACTCGCATCGAGCGTGGAATCAGCGGCCGACGCGCTGGGCTACGCCGACGCCGCCTGTTACGAGGCCAAGGACCGGGGCCGCGGAAGCTACTACGTGGGTGACATCGACCGTGTCTCGAGCGAACGGATGCGCGGCGACATGAAGTGGGTCAGCCGCATCCAGTCGGCGCTGGACGCCGACCGCCTGCGCCTGTTCGCCCAGCGCATCGTTCCGGCGGCGGCTTCCGGGAGCGCTTCGGATCTGCGCTTCGAGGTGCTCGTGCGCATGCTCGACGAGCGCGGCCAGGTGCTGCCGCCCGGCGCTTTTCTGGAAGCGGCGGAACGCTACAACATGGTCCAGCGTATCGATCGCTGGGTGGTCGAACGCACGCTCGAGTGGCTGCAGGGGGACGGGCGCATGCGAGGTCGGGTGGCCAGCTGTTCGGTGAATCTCTCCGGCATGAGTCTCGGCGACGAGCACATTCTCGAGTGCGTGGATGCCTGGGACCGGCACAGCGGCATGGATCCTTCCATCCTGTGCTTCGAAGTCACCGAGACGGCCGCGATTCGCAACCTGTCACAGGCGCGCTGGTTCGTCGATCGCCTGCGCGAGTTGGGCTGCCGGATGGCACTCGACGATTTCGGGACCGGCCTGTCCTCTTTCGCCTACCTCAAGGGGCTTCC
>JAASTB010000263.1 GCA_021767625.1 Wenzhouxiangella sp. | reverse complement strand
GACCAAGCCGCTGCCTGATTCCGGGCGGCGGGGCCACGTTCTCAGTTTTGGCGATGAGGGGTTCGGGGCCCCGGAACCCCGAACCCCGAACCCGGAACCCCAACCGGGTTTCGGGGAAACCCGGTTTACCGCTTGCCGGTTCTCTCTGGCGTTGCTACATTAGGCGGTCTTTTCTCAACCAGCTTCCGCAGCTCCTTCTTTCATCATGTTCAAGCGCTTACGCGGCATTTTTTCGAATGACCTGTCCATCGACCTGGGCACGGCCAATACCCTGATTTTCGTGCGCGGGCAGGGCATCGTGCTCAACGAGCCCTCCGTGGTGGCCGTGCGGATGGAGCGCGGTCCGGGTGGGCCGCAGGAAGTCGCTGCCGTCGGCGCGGAGGCCAAGCAGATGCTGGGGCGCACGCCCGGCAACATCCGCACGACGCGTCCGCTCAAGGACGGCGTGATCGCCGACTTCAACATGACCGAGCAGATGCTGCAGCACTTCATCAAGAAAGTGCACTCCTCCCGATTCTTGCGGCCGAGCCCGCGCGTGCTGGTCTGCGTGCCCTGTTCCTCGACCCAGGTCGAGCGCCGCGCCATCAAGGAGTCGGCCGAAGGCGCCGGCGCCCGCGAGGTGTTTCTGATCGAGGAGCCGATGGCCGCAGCCATCGGCGCGGGTATTCCGATCCACGAAGCCCGCGGCTCGATGGTGCTCGACATCGGCGGCGGCACCACCGAGGTGGCCGTGCTCTCGCTCAACGGCATCGTCTACTCGAATTCCGTGCGCGTCGGCGGCGACCACTTCGACGAGGCCATCACCAACTACGTGCGCCGCTCCTACGGCACCCTGATCGGTGAGTCCACGGCCGAACGCATCAAGATGGAGATCGGCTGTGCCCACCAGCAGGACGAGCTCAACGAGATCCAGGTCTCGGGCCGCAACCTCGCCGAGGGCGTGCCCAAGATGATCACGCTCAACAACAACGAGGTGCTCGAGGCGCTCAACGAGGCCCTCTCCAGCATCGTCGGGGCGGTCAAGACCGCGCTCGAGCAGACCCCACCGGAGCTGTGCGCCGACGTCGCCGAGACCGGCATCGTGCTGACCGGCGGCGGCGCCCTTCTGCGGGGGCTCGACAAGCTGCTGATGGAAGAAACCGGCTTGCCCGTCATCATCGCCGACGACCCGCTGACCTGCGTGGCGCGCGGCGGCGGCCGCGCCCTCGAATTGATGGATGAGAACAAGGGCGACTTCTTCTTCGCGAGTTGATCGGCGCCGGCGGGTCGAGAAGTGACTCCTTCCGGCGGTTCGTGGCCAGCGGCGATCGACGGCGAGGCCGCCGCACGCATCGCACGGCTGATGTTCTACGGCCTGCTGGCGATCGTGCTCATGACCCTCGACTACCGGGGGCAGTACGTCGAGTCGCTTCGCGGCCTGGCGTGGCGTGCCATGGAGCCGGTGCTGGTCGCCGTCGAAGCCCCTTTCGACCTGGGGCAGCGCCTGGGCGAGGAAATGCGCGACCGCCACGAGTTGATGGACCGCCTGGCCTTGCTGGAGCGCGAGCGCCGCGAACGCGAGGCCGAGCTGGTTCTGCTCGATGAGCTGCGGGAAGACAATCGCGAGCTGCGCGCCCTGCTGGCGGCATCGCAGCGCATCGCCCCGTCGTTCCAGTCCGCCGAGCTGATGAGCATCGACCTCAATCCCTGGTCTCACCGCGTCCTCATCAATCGGGGTAGCCGCGACGGCCTGAGCCCGGGGCAGCCGGTCATGGATATCCAGGGCGTGATGGGCCAGGTCGATGAAGTCGCGCTCAATACCGCGCAGGTCATTCTCATTTCCGATCCGGACCATGCCTTGCCGGTGCGAGTAGAGCGCACGGGACTTCGCACTGTCGCCTACGGCTCGGGTCGGATCAACCAGCTTCGGCTTACCGACCTGCCGATGAACGTCGACCTCCAGCCTGGCGACATGCTGCTGACTTCCGGTCTCGGAGGCGCCTTCCCGGCGGGCCTGCCCGTGGCGGAGGTCGAAACCCTGTCCCGGCCCGTCGGCGAGGCCTTTGCGCGCGCCATCGTGCGTCCGGTCGCGAGACTGGACCGCGCCCGGCACGTACTGGTGGTGGATTCGCCGGGAGCTCCGGCCGAGCCGGAGGAAGCCGGAGCGGAAGCAACAGGGCCGGCTTCGGAACAGCCGGCCGATGCGGGTGCGGCCGACGATACCGCCACGGAGTCGAGGCAATGAGCAAGCGCGGCGTCGCCAACTGGACCATGGCGCTCTCGCTGATTGCGGTGCTGCCTTTGACCTTGATGCCCCTGCCCGATGCGGTCTCCGACGCGCGCCCCTACTGGGCCGCGCTGGTGATGATCTACTGGAACCTCGAGGCCGGGCGCCTGCGCCACCTGGGACAGGCTTTTCTGGGCGGCCTGGTGCTCGACGTGCTGACCGCCTCCCTGCTCGGGCAGCATGCCCTGAGTCTCGTCATCATCAGCTACCTGGTCGAGCGCTTTCGTTACCGAATCCGGTTCTTCCCGCCCTGGCAGCAGGCTGCTGTCGTCATGCTGCTGCTGTTCAACGACCGCATCGTCCAGCTCTGGATCATCGGGCTGGTCGGTGATCGCTGGCCGACCTGGCAGTGGTGGCTGGCGCCGGTGATCGGCATGCTGCTTTGGCCGTGGCTGTTCCTGTTGCTCGACGCACTCCGCCAGAAGGAGCGCCGCCGGCCGACATGATTACCTCGAGTCGTTCGACCGGCATGGGCGATTCGCGCAGCGCGCTGGCGCAGGTGGATCGGCGGCTCCAGTTCCTGATCGGCCTGATGCTGGTGGTTGTGTGCTTGTTGGCTCTGCGTCTTGGGTTGCTGCAGCTGGGTGACCACGAACAGTATGCCGCCCGCGCAGACGACAATCGCATCAGCCTGCGCGCCCTGCCGCCCAATCGCGGCCTGATCCTGGATCGGCGCGGGCGGGTCCTGGCGGAGAATCTGCCTGCCTACCGCCTCGTGGTGGTTCCCGAGCGCGCTCCGGACCTCGAAGGTACGCTCGCACGGCTTGCCGACCTGGTGCCCCTCAGCGACGACGAGCGCCGACGCTTCGAGCAGCAGCGCGCGCGGTCGCGGCCCTTCGAGTCGATCACGCTCAAGAGCAATCTCGACGAAGAGGAGGTTGCGAAGCTGGCCATTCATCGCCATCGCTTGCCCGGCGTCGACATCGAGCCCTACCTGACGCGGCACTACCCGCAAGGCGAGTTGTTTGCGCACCTGGTCGGCTATGTGGGGCGCATGGACGACCGCGACCGCGAGCGTCTGGATCCGGACCGCTATCGGGCGACCACGCATGTCGGCAAGACGGGTATCGAGCGTCAGTACGAGGCAGAGCTGCACGGCAGCTCGGGTTTCGAGCGCGTCGAGACCAATGCCCAGGGACGAATCCTGAGGGTGCTCGAGCGCAAGGATCCGCAGCCCGGCGAGGATCTCAGGCTGAACGTCGATCTCGACGTCCAGCGCGCCGCCTACGAAGCGCTCGGCGACTATGCGGGCGCCGTCGTCGTGCTTCAGGTCGCCACCGGCGAGGTGCTGGCACTGGTCAGCAAGCCGGGCTTCGACCCCAACCTGTTCGTGCACGGCATCAGTCACGCCGACTACAACCGGCTGCTCGACCACCGGCAAAGGCCGCTTTTCAACCGGGTGCTCTCCGGCGGCTACGAGCCCGGCTCCACGGTCAAGCCCTTCATCGCCCTGGCCGGCCTCGACGCCGGCGTGGTCACCCCCAGTACCGAGGTGGTTTCGACCGGACAATACCGTCTGCCGGGCCACAGCCGCACCTATGGTGACTGGAAGGCCGGCGGGCACGGTCGAGTCGACCT
>JAASTB010000262.1 GCA_021767625.1 Wenzhouxiangella sp. | reverse complement strand
CGGCGCGACCGCGTGGAGGCGCTGTGGGGTTCGGGGCGCGACGTGCTGCTGGAGATCGACGTGCAGGGCGCCGAGCAGATCCTGCGCTCGCACCCCGATGTCTGCACCATCTTCATCCTGCCGCCGTCGATGGCCGTGCTGGCCGAGCGGTTGCGCGCACGCGGTTCCGACTCGCCCGAGGTCATCGAACGACGCCTGGGCGAGGCCCGGCGCGAAATCGAAGCCTGCGGCGACTTTCGCTGGATGGTCGTCAACGACGATTTCGACCAGGCCCTGGCCGACCTGCTGGCGATCGTGCGCGCCTGGCCCCTGCGGCGCGAGCGCAAGCTCTCCCTGGTGGACGAGCTATTGGACGAGAGCGCCGGCGGCGGTACAATAACCGATTGATTTTCTGTCGGGGCCCCGACAGCGGCCGGACGCGGCCCGAGCGGCCCCGGTTCAACTTCCGGAGTAGATACAAGCCATGGCACGAGTAACCGTAGAAGACTGCATCGAGGCGGTGCCGAACCGTTTCGAACTGGTCATGTCCGCCGCCCAGCGCGCCCGCATGATCGCCAACGGCGCCGACCCGCTGGTCGACGAGGAATCCGACAAGCCCACGGTCATCGCCCTGCGCGAGATCGCCGAGGGCGAGGTCAACGACGAGAACATTGCCCAGCTGCAGGCCGAACTGGACGCCCGCCTGGCGGCCATGCAGGCCGAGGTCCCCGCGCCGCCAGAAGACGACCTGGACTGAGCCGCGTCGACCGCATGACCCCGAGGATTTCGTAGCCGACCGGAGAGCCCAGTGCACCCCGCCGCTATTCCTGTGACATTCAGAGCGTGCCTGAGCCGACAGTGCAAGGCGCGGCCCGCAGTGAATGGCATGCCCTTTACAAGGGGCGCAACGCCGCAATGTCGGCTCAGGCACGCTCCCGAAGGGCGAGTCGGAAAGCACTCATCTGCGGCGTTATGTTTCTTGGAAAGGACGTTGCCATTCCCTGCGAAACATGCCTTGCAGCTAAGCGCTTTCCGACACGCTGAATGTTACAGGAATAGCGGCGGGGTACACTAATGCTGCCCGCCCCGGTCCGCGAACTCAGGGACCTGCTCAACACCTATCTGGAACCGCAGCACGTGGCTGTCGTGCTGCGCGCCTACGAAACCGGCGCCCGGGCCCACGAGGGCCAGAAGCGCCGGTCCGGCGAGGACTACATCATGCACCCGGTGGCGGTGGCCCACATCCTCGCCGGGATGCGCATGGACCACCAGACCATCGCCGCGGCCATCCTCCACGACACCATCGAGGACACCGAGGTCGAGCACGACGATCTCGCCGAGCAGTTTGACGAGCAGATCGCCAAGCTCGTCGACGGGGTCACCAAACTCGACAAGATGAAGTTCCGCACTCGCCAGGAAGCGGACGCGGAGAGCTTCCGCAAACTGCTCCTGGCGATGAGCCGCGATCTGCGGGTGATCTTCATCAAGCTGGCCGATCGCCTGCACAACATGCGCACGATCGGCCACATGTCGCCGTCTTCCCAGCGGCGCATCTCCACCGAAACGCTCGACATCTACGCGCCCATCGCCGCGCGCCTGGGCATGAACGAGCTGCGCGAAGAACTCGAGGATCTCGGCTTCAGGCATCGCCACCCGAATCGATACCGGGTGCTGAGCCAGCGCATCAAGCAGGGTGCGGGCAACCGCGCCGAGATCATCGACTCGGTGACCGACGCGCTCAAGAAGCGGCTCAGCGAGGCCGGCATTCCGGCCCGGGTCGAGGGGCGCACCAAGACGCTCTACAGCATCTACTGCAAGATGCGCGACAAGTCCCTGAGCTTCGACCAGGTCATGGACCGTTACGCCTTCCGCATCGTCACTCAGTCCGAGCCGCACTGCTACCAGGCCCTCGGCGTGGTGCATGCGCTCTACAAGCCCAAGCCCGGCAGCTTCAAGGACTACATTGCCCTGCCCAAGCCCAACGGCTACCAATCGCTGCACACTGTCGTCAACTCGCGCTTCGACGTGCCCATCGAGATCCAGATCCGCACCGAGGAAATGGACCTGGTTGCCGAAAAGGGTGCCGCCGCCCACTGGCTCTACAAGGCCACCCCGGACGGCCAGACCGCCGTGCGCGCGCGTGAATGGCTGCTCAAGCTCGTCGAGACGCAGTCGCGGGCTTCCGACTCGGTCGAGTTCATGGACACCGCCAAGGCCGAACTCTTCCCCGACGAGGTCTTCGTGTTCACCCCGCGCGGCAAGATCATCGACCTCAAGGCCGAATCGACCGCCCTGGATTTCGCCTACGCCATCCACACCGACGTGGGCAACCAGGCGGTCGGCGCGCGCATCGACCGCGAACCGGTGCCGCTCAACTCCCGCCTCGAGTCGGGCCAGACCGTCGAGATCATCACCCAGAAGGGCGCCACGCCCCAGCCCGAATGGCTGGAGTTCGTCGCGACTTCGAAAGCGCGATCGAGCATCCGTGCGCACCTGAAGAACCTCGAGCAGGCCGACTCCGTGGCCATCGGCCATCGCCTGCTCGACCAGGCTCTGGCGCGCCGCGGCTATTCCCTGGAGAAGATCTCCGAGCGCCGCCTCGATCGCTACCTCAAGAAGCTCAAGCTCGAACGCCTCGAGGACCTGCTTATCCGCATCGCCCGAGGCGACATGCTCGCGCGCGTGGTCGCTCACAAGCTGCTGCCGCTGACCCAGCGCCGCGCCAGCGAGGAGCCCGAATCCGAGGCGCTGACCATCGGCGGCACCGAAGGCAGCGCCATCGAATACGCCAACTGCTGCCACCCCGTGCCCGGCGACCCCATCATGGGTTACCTCTCGCCCGGCAAGGGCCTGGTCATCCACCGCCAGCGCTGCCCAAACGTCCCCGAACTTCAGAAGGACCACGCCGAGCGCTGTATCGATGTCGACTGGGCGCCGGTCATGCACGGCTATTTCTCGGTGCGCCTGAAGATCGTCACCGTCAACGGCCCCGGCGTGCTGGCGTCCGTTTCGGCCACGCTCAGCGAAGTCGGCGCCAACATCGAACGCGTCGAACAACCCTCCACCACCCGCGAGACCGCCACCCTTCAGTTCACCCTGGCGGTCACCGGCCGCGACCAGCTGGCGCGCGTGATGCGCAGGCTGCGCCGCAATCGGCATGTGTTGAGGGTGAGTCGGGAAATTGCTTGACGGCCTGCGGCCGAATGTTCAAATTGCAGGCACCAATTTTCAAACAAGTTCCAATGTAAGAATTCTCAATGACAGAAACGAGCGGTGCCACAGGCTACGACTTGGAGGATCGGACGTTTCGGTTCGCCCAGACGGTTCGCGCGTTTGTGCGTTGCCTGCCGAAGTCGTTGCAGAATATTGAAGATGCACGTCAGTTGATTCGTGCGTCGGGGTCGGTCGGCGCCAACTACATCGAAGCAAACGAGGCGCTCAGCAAGAAGGACTTCGTCCACCGATTGCGCATTGCCAGAAAGGAAGCAAAGGAAAGCCAGTACTGGCTTCGCCTCGTGGATACGCAGGATGACGAGTCCCTGTCGGAAGATCGGGATGGTCTGGTCCGGGAGGGGCGAGAACTGCTTCTGATTTTCTCCGCCATTATCCGAAGCGCCAGCTAGCCCAGTTTGGAAAACTGGTGGTTTGGTCATTGGCCATTGTTTGTAAATTGGTGCTTGGGATTTGGTACTTCGAAGCACAGTCGCAAGGAGAGATCTTCAAATGAGCAAGACACCGATTCATTCCGAGAAGGCCCCCAGCGCCATCGGGCCCTATTCGCAAGCAATCCGCGCGGGCGAGACGGTCTACCTGTCGGGCCAGATTCCGCTGGATCCCGCCACAGGCGAGGTCGTAGAAGGCGACTTCGCTGACCTGGTAAACCGGGTCTTCGACAATCTGGCGGCAATCG
>JAASTB010000261.1 GCA_021767625.1 Wenzhouxiangella sp. | reverse complement strand
TCGGTGTACTCGGCCTCCGAGCTGGCGGCCAAGGAGTTTCCGAACCTGGACGTGAGCCTGCGCGGCGCGGTTTCCATCGCGCGGCGCCTGCAGGACCCGCTGGCCGAACTGGTCAAGATCGAACCCAAGGCGATTGGCGTGGGCCAGTATCAGCACGACGTCGACCAGTACAAGCTCGCCCGCGCCTTGGACGCGCGCGTGGAGGACTGCGTCAACGCCGTGGGCGTGCACGTCAACACCGCCTCGAGCGCTCTGCTGGCACGCGTGGCCGGCCTCAACGCGACGGTCGCCGACAACATCGTCGCCCACCGCGACGACAACGGGCCGTTTCGCAGCCGCAAGGACCTGCTGAAAGTGGCTCGCCTGGGCGACAAGACCTTCGAGCAGGCCGCCGGCTTCCTGCGCATCGCCGACGGCGAGAATCCCCTGGACGCCTCAGCCGTCCACCCCGAGGCCTACCCGGTGGTCGAGCGAATTCTCGAGAAACTGTCCCGGCCGGTAGGGGAAGTCATCGGCGACACCCGCGCCCTGCGCTCACTCGACGCCAACCAGTTCACCGACGAGCGCTTCGGACTGCCCACGGTCAAGGACATCCTCAGGGAGCTGGAAAAGCCCGGCCGCGATCCACGCCCGGAGTTCCAGACGGCAAAGTTTGCCGAGGGCGTGGAAACCATCAAGGACTTGCGCCCGGGCATGATCCTGGAAGGCACGGTCAGCAACGTGGCCGCCTTCGGCGCCTTCGTCGACCTGGGCGTCCATCAGGACGGATTGGTGCACATCAGCGCGATGAGCGACAAGTTCATCAAGGACCCGCGCACGGTCGTGAAGGCCGGCGATGTCGTGAAGGTCAAGGTGATGGATGTCGACCTCGACCGCAAGCGCATCGCGCTCAGCCTGCGCCTGGACGATCCCCTGCCCGATGACGCTGGCGCGCCGAACAGGAAGGAGACCAGCCCCTCAAACCCGAAGCGCCGACAGCGCACCAAGCCCGGAGCCAATCCTTCGGGAGACAAGAGCGGTGCCTTGGCCGAGGCCTTCGCCAAGGCCAAGCGAAGCGACTGAAGCGAGTGTAGTATCCAGTCCCGGACCAGGCGAATTCGGCGATTCATGAACCAGATTGAAGCACTTGAACGCATCCGCACGCTGAAGGACGATTTTCACGAAGCGGGGATATTCGATGCCAAGCCGCTCGACTACCTGATGGACCAGGCCCGGGTACATTCTGTTCATCACTCCGCCGAAACCGGGTCTGGAGTCTCGACACTGGCTATGTCCTGGCTCAGCCGCGACCACACAGTTTTCACCCTTTCGCACTATGGGCAGACGCCCAGCCGAAGCTACGCCAATGTTCGCGACAGCGAGCTTCTCAACGGCGAGACAGTGACGTTCGAACTGGGGCCGGTCCAGTCAACCTTGCCCCGCTTTGAGTTCAAGCACGCGCTCGACCTGGTCATCATCGACGGGCCGCACGGCTTTCCCTTTCCGCAGATGGAGTACTACCACTTCTACCCGCATATTGCCGAAGGTGGCCTTCTGGTCATCGACGACATCCACATCCCAACCGTCCGGTGGCTGCACGACTTTCTCTGCGATGACGATATGTTCGAGCTGCAGCGCCGTATCGACAACACTGCTTTCTTCCGCCGCACTGAACACGAGACCTTCAATCCCCTAGGAGACGACTGGTGGCGGCAGGGTTACAATCGCAAACGCTTTCGGGAACGTCGCCCCACGATTCGTGAAAGGCTCGCAAAGCGACTCGGAGGGAAATGAGCCCGTAGCGCGAAGGCTGCGCTCGAAACATTCAGGCGACCGCAAACATCGTCGGTTCGGGGCTGATCTGCCCGGCCTGGTCGAACCAGTTGTGTTGCGGATGGTCTCAACGATTAAG
This sequence comes from Wenzhouxiangella sp., assembly GCA_021767625.1. Lineage (GTDB taxonomy): Bacteria > Pseudomonadota > Gammaproteobacteria > Xanthomonadales > Wenzhouxiangellaceae > Wenzhouxiangella. The sequence continues at coordinate 2,018 of JAASTB010000261.1, read as the reverse complement.
CTTCTATCCCGATGTCATCATGCGGTGGTTGATCAGTGCACTTGTCGTGCTGGCTCTGGTGGCCGGCCTGTGGTGGATGGAGCAGCGGCAGCAAGCCGAGCTCACCCCGGATCCCGACGTGGATCTTCCGGCCGAACCCGAAGATCCGGCGCCACGGTATCCGCTGCCGAAGCCCGAGCAGCATCCGGCGCCGACGATCAAGGATTCCGGCGCGAATGACGGCAGGGATCAGCAGGAAGAACCGGTGGCCCCCGAACCCGAGCCGCAGCCCCCGCTGCCGACCCTGGCCGACAGCGACGAGTCCGCAATCGATGCCCTGTCCGGCTTGCTGGGAAGCGGCTTCGTCGAAGAGTGGATCAAGCCGGAGTTCGTCATCTCGCGCACGGTTGCCGTCGTGAACAATCTCGACGGTACGGCGCCTGCCCTCAAGACCTGGCCGCTGCGTCCACTGGACTCCGAGCCGCTGACCGAAGAGCGCGCCGATGGCGACACCCTGGTCTGGACCCAGGCCAATGCGGAACGCTATACCGTCATGGTGACCGCCCTGACCTCGGTTCCGCCCGAACGTGCGGCGGCCAGCTACGGACGCTACTACCCGCTGTTCCAGCAGGCCTGGGAAGAACTCGGCGAGAACGAAGCGCACTTCAATGACCGCCTGATCGACGTCATCGACCATCTACTGGCGGCTCCGGAAGTGGACCTGCCCTTCGAGATCATCGCCTACGAAGGACGATTCCAGTTTGCCGACGAAGCACTGGAAGAAGAATCCTGGGGCAGAAAGCTGCTGATGCGCATGGGTCGGGACCAAGCGGGGCGAATCAAGGACTGGCTGCGCAGTTTCCGCAACGCGATCGTGCAGGCGAGCGACTCGCCCGGTCCCTGAATGCCGCGAATCCGGCCCGGGCCAACGGCATCGACCGCTTCTTCACGCGCGTTGGCATAATCAGGATCGATGAACACAGTTCTCCGAATCCTCGTTCTTGCAGCCGTCGTCTGCATCGCGACCGGCTGCGGCGTCAAGACTGCGTACAACAACGCCGATTGGCTGGTGATGCGCTGGGTGAACGACCGGGTCAGCCTCACCGCCGAGCAAGAGCGAACGGTTCGGGACGCGCTGGAAGAGCACCTCCAGTGGCATTGTGCCAATGAGGTGAGCGCCTATTCCGGGTTTCTCCGCGGTGTCGACCGAGACGTGGCCGCCGGTCGGATCACGGCCACGACACTGACCGAATACAACGAGCAGATCTCGGAGTTCGGCAGGCGCATTCTGATCCGCGTGAGGCCGTCGCTGCTCGACCTGCTCGCCAGCTTGAACGATGAGCAGGTCGACGAGCTCCTCGCCAGCTTCGAGGAGCGCAACGGGGAGTTGCGCGAGGAAGCAGCCATGCCGCAAGCCGAACGTCGACGGGAACGCGTCGATGCCATGAGCAAGGGCATGCGGCGTTTCAGTGGTCGACCCACCGAGGCGCAGCGAGAACGCATCGAGGCCTGGGCAGCCAGCTTGGCGCCCACCGCGGAACTGGCGCTCGAGGAAGAACTGGCCTGGCAGGCGAGGTTTCGCGAGGCCTTGTCGCTTCGACACGATCGAGCGGCTTTCGAGCAGTCGATGTCGCGCCTGATGGATCCCGAATCTGGCGGTTCGGACCGCTACCGGGCGCTACGAGCCGGCAACCGTGAGAAGACGCAGCAGGTGATCGTGGACCTGCACCGGATGGCGGGGCAGCGTCAGGTCGAGCGCTTTCGCGACCGGCTCGCGGACTGGTCGACGGACCTCGAAGAGCTCAGCTGCGGGTAGTGGGCCTGGCCCACAGCGATTGAACTGCGGCTGAGCGTTGCCTCACTTTTCGCATGCCCTCAGCGGCACGTCATTCGGCCAATGACAGCCGGGTAACTTTCTGGAAGCCGCGCGGCAGCTTGCGACCGCGCTGCGCCCGCTCGCCCCAGTAGTTCTCGGTGTCGGCCCAGCCCAGGCGCAGGTAGCGCTGCCCGGCCCAGACCAGGCAGTCCTCGCCGGCGGC
>JAASTB010000023.1 GCA_021767625.1 Wenzhouxiangella sp. | reverse complement strand
CGACTACCTGCAAGTCCTCGAAAACGCACACGGCGAACTGTTCGACGCCGCCTGGTGGCAGGATGTCCAGCAACGAATCGCCTCCGGCGAAGCCCTGGACGTGGCGCCGTACGGGAATGAAGCGAGGTTAATTGAATAAAGGGGTTCAGTGTTCAGTGTTCAGGTTTCAGGAAAATCAGCTTGGGGCTTCCGTCGCAGGCGGCGGGCAGCTTCCAGTCGCGGGGGCGTGGATAGGTCTCTTGGGGTTCCGGGTTCCGGGTTCGGGGTTCCGGAACGGCCCCAGTTTATTGTAGAGTCATCCGCTCGCACGGCGAACGGGTTGTCGGCACCGCACCATCGGCTTCGCCAAGCGCTCCTGAAACCTGAACACTGAAACCTGAAACCTTTCCTAATCGAGCTTTATACCGATCGCATCACGCGCCGCCGTCGCCTTTTGGCGGGCCTCGTCGATGTCCTTGCCGATGGCGAGGGTGACGCCCATTCGGCGGCGGCCGGCGACTTCGGGTTTGCCGAACAAGCGCAGGTCGGTGTCGGGTCGAGCCAGGGCGCGGTCGAGGTTTTCGAACACGACCTGCTTCGACTCGCCCTCGACGAGCAGCGCCGCCGAGGCGCTCGGGCCGCGCTGGACGATGTGCGGGATCGGCAGGCCGAGTATGGCTCGGGCGTGCAGGGCGAATTCCGACAGGTCCTGCGAGATCAGGGTAACCAGGCCGGTGTCGTGCGGCCGCGGTGAGACCTCGCTGAACCAGACCCTGTCGCCCTTGACGAAGAGTTCCACGCCGAAGACGCCGCGCCCGCCCAGGGCGTCTGTGACCGCGCCCGCGATGGCCTCGGCCTCCAGCCGGGCCATCTCGCTCATGGGCTGCGGCTGCCAGGACTCGCGGTAGTCCCCGTCTTCCTGGGTGTGACCGATGGGTTCGCAGAACAGGGTGCCGTCGGCGTGGCGTACCGTCAGAAGAGTGATCTCGTAGTCGAATTCAATGAGGCCCTCGACGATGACCTTGTCCTGTCGCTTGCGGCCGCCCGACTGGGCATAGTCCCAGGCCGGCTCGATGTCGTCCACGCTGCGTACCAGGCTCTGCCCCTTGCCGGAAGACGACATGATCGGTTTGACCACGCAGGGCAGGCCGATCTCGGCCACGGCTTGCTCGAATTCCTCGCGCGTTTCGGCGAAGCGATAGGGCGAGGTCGGCAGTTCCAGTGCCTCGGCGGCCAGGCGCCGGATGCCCTCGCGGTTCATGGTCAGGTGCGTGGCGCGGGCGGTTGGTATGACGTTGTAGCCTTCCTTCTCGAGCAGTAGCAGGGCATCGGTGGCGATGGCCTCGATCTCCGGCACGATCAGATGCGGTCGGTCGAGCTCGACGATGCTCAGTACCGCCTGGGGATCGAGCATGTCGATGACGTGGTGGCGGTGAGCGACGGCCATCGCCGGTGCATGGTCGTAGCGATCGACCGCGATCACCTCGCAGCCCAGGCGCTGCAGTTCGATGACGACTTCCTTGCCCAGCTCGCCGCTGCCGAGCAGCATCACGCGCGTTGCCGTGGGGGAGTGTGGTGTGCCGATATCGGTCATGGTCGGGTTCTTTTGCTCGGATTGATGCTGTGGCCAAAACCTTGGAACCACCGAACACACCGAATGCACCGAAATGAAAAGCGTGTTCTGTTCGGTGTATTCGAAGTCTTCGGTGATTGCATGGTTTGTGATCGTTGCTTCGGGTATCAGTCTCCGGTCTTCCCGGGTTCGAGATGCCGGTCGAAGAAGTCCGTGATGGTTCGGTAGGCGTGCAGGCGTGGGCCCTCGCCGGCGATGGCGTGCTTCTCGCCGGGGTAGGTCATCAGCTCGAAGGGAAAGGCGCGCGCCTGCAGGTCGTGCATCAGCTTGGTCGAATGGGTGAACAGCACGTTGTCGTCGGCCATGCCGTGGATCAGCAGCAGTGGGTCGGTCATGGCGTCGGCGTAGTGCATCACGTTGCCCAACTCGTAGGCCGCCCGCTGATCCTGCGGCCGGCCCATGTAGCGCTCCGTGTAGTGGGTGTCGTAGAGGGTCCAGTCGGTCACCGGCGCAACCGACACGCCGGCGGCGAAATCGCCGGGGTACTGGGCCAGCGCCATCAGGCTCATGTAGCCGCCGTAGCTCCAGCCGAAGATGCCGATGCGGTCCGGGTCGACGAAATCCTGCGAGCGCAGCCAGTCGACGCCCACCATCTGGTCGGGCATTTCCACCTGGCCCAGCTTGAGATAGGCGGCGTCCTGGAAGGCCTTGCCCTGGCGTTCGACGCCACGGTTGTCGAGCGAGAACACGACGTAGCCACGGCGCGCCATGTACTGGTCGACCAGCAGCCGTCGCGACCAGCTGTCGGTGACCATGCGGTGTGTCGGGCCACCGTAGACATGGACGAAAACCGGGTAGCGCTTTTCGGGATCGAAATCGGCCGGCCGGATCAGCCGGTAGTGAAGCTTGTGGCCCTGGGGCGCGACGATCGAGCCGAACTCGGTCGGCCGGTGGCCGTTCCGGTAAGGGCCGTAGGGGTGTTCATCGTCGAGCCGATTTTCGACCAGCCAGGCCAGGCGCTCTCCGTCGACGGTGTGCAGTGAAAGCTGCGGCGGCTGCCGGCTGCTCGAGAAGGTGTCGACGTAGACCCGGGCGTCGGCGTCCATACTGACTTCATGCCACCCCGAGCGGCGCGAGACGCGGTTGACGACTTCCGGCGACTGGGTCACCAGGGACTGCCGATAGAGGTGTTTTTCAGTGGTCGAGACTTCGGAACCGGTGAAGTACACCATCCCCATCTCTTCGTCGACGCCGGCAAGGGCATCGACCTGCCAGGGGCCGTCGGTCAGCCGGCGGATTACCTCGCCTTCGTAGTCGTAGAGATAGAGGTGGCGGAAGCCGTCGCGCTCGGATGACCAGATGAAGGCCGGCATCTCGGTCAGGAAACGCAGATCGTCGTGCAGGTTGACCCAGGTGTCGCTGGATTCGGTCAGCAGTGTGCGTGTCTCGCCGCTGTCGATGTTGGCGACCACCAGTTCCAGCGTTTGCTGGTTGCGGCTCTGGCGCTGGAAGCTCAGTTGCTCGGAATTGGGCAACCACTTCACGCGCGGAATGTAGATATCGCTCTCGTCGCCGAGGTCCATCCAAGTGATGTCTCCCGAAGCGATGTCGACGACGCCGAGGCGGTAGGCGACGTTGTCGGTTCCCGCATACGGATAGCGCTGTTCGACCATCTCGATGGTTTCGGCTTGCACTTCGTAGCGCCGGGTGACGGCCACCGGCGATTCGTCGATCTGCAGGAAAGCGATGTGCTTGCCCGACGGCGACCACCAGAAGCCGGTCGAGCGGCCCATCTCCTCCTGGGCGATGAATTCGGCCACCCCGTTGGCGACGGTGTCGGTGGCGCTGTCAGTCAGGGCCCGCGTCTCGCCGCCATCAACTTCAGCGAGCCAGAGCTCGCGCTCGCGCACGAAGGCGACGTGGCGGCCGTCCGGAGCAATCTGGGGATCGGTGTCGAAGGCGTCCGAGCCGGTCAGCTGGCGGACCTCGCCGTCCGCCGACTGCATGTCCCTCACGAACACGTTGCCGCCGATGGGAAAGAGCAGGAAGCGCCCGTCGGCCGACCAGCGGTAGTCGACGATGCCGCGCAGGTCGGCGATGCGCGCGCGTTCGCGCCTGGCTTGTTCCTCTTCCGACAGTTCGACCTCGCCGTCCATGAGCTCGTCGGCGGCGACCAGCACCCGGGTCGACTCCTCGGCCAGGTTGTATTCCCACAGGTCGAGCAGGCTGCGGTCGTCTTCGCGGCCCTTCAGGAAAGTGACGCGATCGCCCGCCGGCGAGAGCTCGGCGCGCCTCAGCGTCGGCCCGGCGAGGTCGGGACTGGCAAAGATCCGCTCCAGCTCGAGTGTTTCGGCGCGGGCCGCCTGGGAGGCGAGGGCGAGGAACAGGATCAGAAGGACGATCGGTCGCATGGGCATGGCAAGGCTCGGGTTGGATTGGGCTTCGGACAACCGTCGTATTGTCGAACGATGCCCCGTTCAAGGCAAATCGCCCCAGGCGATGGCGCCTTGCTTACTCGATGGAATAGCCCAGCGCGGCAGCGTGCTTCTCCAGCGTCGGCATGAAAGGTTCGAGATGGCGCCGGTAGCGGCGCCAGCGCCCGGCCGAACGCTGGTAGACGTCTTCGCTGACTTGCTGATAGCTGGGCGTGCGGATGCGGCCGCGGTTCTCGATGCGCTTGCGCGTCTCGACCAGCGATGGATCCCAGGGCAGGTCCAGGAACTCGCACATGCGCCGGAGCTCGGCCTGCGGGTCGGCGACCAGGTCTTCGTAGCGCAGCCGGGCCGAGTGCCCTGCCACCAGCGGCTCGATCGATCGCCAGGCGGTCATCACGGCATCGTAGAGTCGCACCGTGCCCTCGAGCGAAGTGGTGTGAATCAGGGTCTCGGTGGCGTCGAAGAGCTGCATGTAGTTGCTCACGACCAGGTCGCAGGGATGGCGCAGCGCCAGGATGAAGCGGGCACGCGGCAGCAGTCTGCGGATGAACGCGGCGTCGAGGATGCGCAGCGGCATCTTGTCGATCACGATGCGCGCGCCGTGATCCTTCGGCAGGAAGCGCGCCAGGTTGGCGCGATAGGCCTCCCTGAGCGATGTCAATTCCCCGGCGCCCAGCCGATCGATTCCCTCGGGGTAGCCGTGGCGCTCCGCAACCTGGTCGATGATCGGTTCAAGCGTCGGTTTCTCCTCGATGCTCACCGCCTGCTCGTGGGCGTCGAGCATCGTGTCGAGCAGGGTGGTGCCCGAGCGCGGGAATCCGATGATGAAGCACACATCTTCGCCGGCCCAGCCGTCCGGATCGTCCGACGAAGCGGCAGCGCCCGCGGCCCATTGCCCGATACGCTCGATGCGTTCGAAGGCGGCGGTGCGGTCGATGCCGCTCGCACGCGGTTCGCCGGCCTTGATGCGGTTGGCCACGGCGATCGTCTGCATGGCCTGGTCCGCTTCGCCGATCCGGTCGAGAGACAGGGCGGCTTCGTGGAAGAACTGCTGGGCGGCCCTCGGCGGCAGTCCGTTGGGGTCGATCCGCTGGAGTTGCTGCAGGGCCGCCTGCGGATTGCCTCGGCGGCGCTCGAGGCGCGCCGATTCGATCACCAGTTGGGGATGCTGCGGCGCGAGCTCGAGGCCGCGCTCGACCACGCCGGCCATGTCGTCGAGTCGATTGGACAATTCGTGGATGCCGGCCAGTTCGGCATACAGGTCGGGATCGTCCGGGGCCAGGGAAAGGGCTCTCTCGAGGTGCTCGACGGCGGCCTCGTCGTCGCCTTCCTCGCTGCAGACCGCCGCCAGGTAGCGGTGACCGAGCGGATGGTCCGGGTGGGCGCTCACCGCTTTCTCGAGTCGTGACCGGGCCGCCGCGAGATCTCCGGCCAGCTGCAGGGTCAGGCCGGAATGAACGAGTGCTTCGATGTCGTCCGGGCGGCGAGCCAGCAGGCCCTCGAAGCAGGCCAGGGCGCCGTGGGCGTCGTCCATGTTGAACCGGGTGATGCCCAGGTTCAGGCGGGCCTGCCGCAGTCCTGGAGAAAGCGCCAGGGCCTTCTCGTAGGCGCCGACGGCGCCTTCCAGTTCGCCGCTTGCGCGTTGGGCATGGGCCAGGGCGTACCACGCCTCGGCATAGTCGGGGCGCCGCTCGACGGCTCGCCGCAGCGCGTCGAGAGCCGTTCTGTGGTCGCCGAGGTTGTGCACCGCCCGCGCCAGGTAGAGCAGGGCGGCCGCGTCCTCCGGGTCGTTCGCGAGCGCCTGGCGGCAGGCCTCGGCAGCGGCTGCGAAATCGCCGGAGACATGCGCCGCCAGGGCCCGGTCGACGGCATCCGTGGAGCCGTGAACGAGTTCGACTGCCTCGGGGATTCGCTGCTCGGCCACCAGAAAGTCGCGCAGGGCCGCCTTGCAGGCCGGATTCTGCTGCACGCACTCGCGCAGGAGGGCTTCGGCCTCCGAGGGCTTGTCCGCCGCAAAGAGCCGACGGGCCTCGGCGACCGGTGATTGGTGGTGGTCAGCGCTCATGGGTCAGACGGTTCGTGCCGGGTGAAGGGGCATTCTACCGGCTCTGCCCGCCAGCGAAGCCACACTTGGAAATTGACCTTGCGCACTCCAAATCAGGGATCAGGCGAGTACCATACCGCCTCTTCGGCCCAATCGACCTTTTCCGAAATGTCCCTTTCGAACAACCAGCTCCTGCCTGCCGCCGATGACCTCGCCTACGACGCGGGCGTGCGCGAACGGACCGACGCCCTCTACGAACGCGTGCGCGACGTCGTTCCGGAGGCCGAATGGCCCCTGCACGCGCCGCTGATCGACGCGATCAACCGGCTCAAGGCCGAGCGCAACGCGGTCATCCTGGCGCACAACTACATGACGCCGGAGATCTTCAACTGCGTGGGCGACATCACCGGTGATTCGCTCCGACTGGCGCAGGTGGCCGCCGAGGCCGAGCAGGACGTCATCGTGCAGGCGGGCGTGCATTTCATGGCCGAAACCGCCAAGATCCTGTCGCCGGAAAAGACCGTGCTGATTCCCGACCTCGAGGCCGGTTGCTCCCTGGCGGCTTCGATCACGGGCGAGGACGTGCGACGCATCCGCGCGGCCTACCCGGATTATCCCATCGTGACCTACGTCAACACCTCTGCGGAAGTGAAGGCCGAATCGGACATCTGCTGCACGTCCTCGAACGCCGTGCCGGTCGTCGAGGCGATCGCTCGCCAGTGGGGTAGCGATACCGTGATCATGATTCCCGACGAGTACCTGGCGAAGAACGTCGCCAGCCAGACCGATATTCGCATCCTCACCTGGAAGGGCGATTGCGAAGTGCACGAGAAGTTCACCCGGGCCGAAATCGAGCAACTTCGGGCCGAGCACCCCGACGCCATGATCATCACCCATCCCGAATGTCCGCCCGAAGTGCTGCGCGCGGCCGACTTCGCCGGCTCCACGGGCGCGATGTCGGCATTCGTCGCCGAGCGCCATCCGAAGAAGGCCATCCTCATCACCGAGTGTTCGATGAGCGACAACGTGGCGGTGGCCAATCCCGGTACGCAGTTCATCCGGCCGTGCAACCTGTGCCCGCACATGAAGCGCATCACGCTTGCGAAGATCTACGAGTCGCTGCGCGATCTGCGTTTCGAGATCGACGTGTCGCCCGAGGTGGCCGAACGCGCCCGGGCGAGCCTGCAGGCCATGCTCGACCTGCCCAGCGGTGGCCGGCCGCCGGCCTTCGACACTTCGAAGCCCGAGCGGCAGGCCGACTACGTCAGCGTCTGAGCCCGATGTCTTCGCGGCCGATCATCGTGGTCGGCTCCGGCATTGCCGGCCTCTGGGCGGCGCTGCACGCCGCCCCTGCGCCGGTCCTGATCCTCACCGCCGGAGCTTTCGGGCGCCAGTCAGCAACGGAGTGGGCGCAGGGCGGCATTGCCGCGGCACTCGGCGACGACGACGATCCCGGGCAGCACGCCGCCGACACGGTTGCTGCCGGTGCCGGCCTGGTCGACCCGGACGTGGCTCGTCGGCTGGCCGCGGGCTCGATCGACCAGGTCCGGGCGCTCGAGCGCCTGGGCGTCGGATTCGAACATTTCGCAGACGGCCGCTGGGCCCTGTCCCGCGAGGCCGCCCACGGGCGCGCCCGCATCGCCCGCGTGGGCGGCGACCGCGCCGGGACGGCCATCATCGACGCCCTGATCCGGGCCGTCGAGCGGGCCGACCATGTGACGGTTCGCGAACATGCACCGGTAACCGGACTGTTGCCCGCAGCAGGCGACGGCTGTGCCGGGGTGGTCGTCGATGCCGGCGGCGACCGGCGCGAGAGCCTTTCAGCCCGCGCCACGGTGTTGGCCACCGGCGGCCTGGGCGGTCTCTACGCTCTGACCACGAATCCGCCCGGCAACCAGGGGCAGGGAGTGGCCTGGGCGGCGCGCCTGGGCGCGGTCGTGCGCGATGCGGAGTTCGTCCAGTTCCACCCCACCGCCATCGACATCGGCCGCAATCCCGCGCCGCTGGCTACCGAAGCCTTGCGCGGCGAAGGCGCGGTATTGATCGATCGCCGGGGGAAGCGTTTCATGCCGGCGCTGCATCCCGACGCCGAACTGGCTCCGCGGGACGTCGTGGCCCGCGCCGTCCACCGCCAGGTGCAGTCGGGAGAGGGCGCCTACCTGGATGCCCGTGAGGCGGTCGGTGCATCCTTCCCCGAGTCGTTCCAGGCGGTCTTCCGGGCCTGCATGGCGGCGAGCATCGATCCGCGCCGCGAGCCCATTCCCGTGGCCCCGGCCGCGCACTACCACATGGGCGGAATCGCCGCCGATCTCGACGGACGAACCGGCGTTCGCGGCCTGTTCGCGGTCGGTGAAGTCAGCTGCACCGGCGCCCACGGCGCCAACCGCCTGGCCTCGAATTCCCTGGCCGAGGCGCTGGTCATGGGAGCCCGGGCGGGGCAGGCGCTGGCGAGTGCCGCAGGCGGATCGTTGCGTTCCGCCGAGCCGGAGCGTTCTGTCGTCCTGTCACAGCCATCGCTGGAGCGCTTGCGGGCGGCAATGAGTGCCCACGCTGGAGTCGAGCGGGACGAGAAAGGACTGGCGGCCCTGCTCGGCATCATCGAGGAACTTGAGCGGAAGGAGGGCCTTGCCGATGCGCTGGTCGCGGCCCGGTTGATTGCCGTTGCAGCCCTCGAGCGGCGCGAGAGCCGCGGCGCGCACTTCCGAACCGATTATCCTGAAAGCGCTGCCGAGGCCCGATCCAGTCGATTGACACTAGACGGCGCGTGTCGTGACCGCGCCGAACGCATTACGGGAAGCCCAAGATCATGAGCAATGCACTGCCCCGGAACCTGATCCGCGAGATCGTCGCCCGTGCCCTGGCCGAAGACCTCGGCGGCCGCGGCGACATCACCACCCAGGCCACGGTGCCGAATGAGGCCGAAGGCCGGTTCCGGATCGTTGCAAGGCACGCCGGCGTCCTGGCCGGCATCGAGCCCGCCGCCGAGACGTTCGTACAGGTCGATCCCCACATCGAGGTCGAATGGCTCGGGGAAGACGGGGATTCGCTCGAACCCGGCACGGTGATCGCGCAACTGGCCGGGCCGGCTGGCGCGATCCTGGGTGCCGAGCGCACGGCGCTGAACTTTCTCGGCCGGCTCAGCGGCATCGCCAGCCTGACGCGCCGATATGTCGACGCCGTGGAGGGAACCGGAGCGGGCGTGGCCCACACCCGCAAGACGACGCCGGGCCTGCGTGCCCTCGAACTGCAGGCCGTCGTTGCCGGAGGCGGCGTCCGCCATCGTTTCGGACTCGACGACGCCATTCTCATCAAGGACAACCACGTGGCGGTCGCCGGTAGCGTCGGCGAGGCGGTGCGCCGGGCCCGCGCCCTTGCCGGCCACATGGTCCGCGTGGCCACGGAAGTCGACCGCCTCGAGCAGCTAGACGAGGCGCTGGACGCCGGCGCCGACAGCATCCTGCTCGACAATTTCAACAACGCTGACCTCAGGCAGGCCGTGATGCGCTGCAAGGGGCGCGGCGTGACGCTCGAGGCCTCGGGCAATGTTTCGCTCGATACCGTCGGCGCAATCGCCGCGACCGGCGTCGACGTCATCTCGATCGGGGCGCTGACGCATTCGGCACCCTGCCTCGACCTGGGCCTGGACGAACACTTCTCCTGACAGGCGCCGTGATATCTTCATGCTGAACTCTCAGGGAACGGGGACAGCATGAGCGAGCGCGAATTCGACATCGTCCTGATGGGCGCGACCGGCTTCACCGGCCGCCTCGTGGCCGAGCACCTGGTGCGGCGCCATGGCGTCGGCGGGCAGCTGAAGTGGGCGCTGGCCGGGCGTAGCCGCGAAAAGCTGGAGAAGATCCGCATCGAGCTCGGCGAGACGGCCGCCGGCCTGCCGCTGATCGTGGCCGACAGCCATGATCGGGATTCACTCGACGAGATGGTTAAACGGACCAGCGTGGTCTGCACCACGGTGGGCCCGTACGCTCTGCACGGCTCCGACCTGGTGGCCGCCTGCGCGACCAACGGCACCGACTACTGCGACCTTTCCGGCGAAGTGCCCTGGATGCGTCGCATGCTCGACGAGCATGCCGATGCCGCTGAAAAGAGCGGGGCGCGCATCGTCCATTGCTGCGGCTTCGATTCGATCCCCTCCGACATGGGCGTGTGGTTTTTGCAGCGCGAGGCGCGCGAACGTCTCGGCCGGTCGCTCGAACGGGTTCGCATGCGCGTGAAGGCGGCCAAGGGCGGGCTCAGCGGCGGCACCTACGCCTCGATGCTCAACATCGTCGAGGAAGCGCGCCGCGACAAGGAAGTCGCCCGGGTACTGAAGAACCCGTACGCACTGTGTCCGCCCGACGCGCGCGAAGGCGAGCGTCAGCCCTACGTTTCCTCGGCCGTGTACGACCCGGTCTTCGACGTCTGGGCCGCGCCCTTCGTCATGGCCGCGATCAACACGCGAGTCGTCCTCAAGGCCAATGCCCTGTCGGGATTCGCGTACGGCAGGGATTTTCGCTATGACGAGGCGGTGATGACCGGGCGCGGTTTCTCAGGACGGATGAAGGCAACGATGGTCTCGCTGGGCATGGGGGCATTCGCCCTCGGGGCGGCCCTCGGGCCGACCCGTGCCCTGCTCAAGAAGATGGTGCTGCCCAAGCCCGGCGAAGGTCCCTCGGCCGAGGAACGCGAGTCGGGGTTCTTCAAGATCGTCATCGATGGCCGCAACGACGGCGGCGACTCGTCGCTGCGCGTGGCGGTCAGCGGCGATCGCGATCCCGGATATGGCTCGACATCGAAGATGCTCGGCGAGACGGCGCTCGCCCTGGCCCTGGATCTCGGCGCCGACGAACGGCCGGGCGGGATGTGGACGCCTTCCACGGCGCTTGGCGAGAAGCTGCTCGTGCGATTGCGTGAGCATGCCGGTTTGACGTTCGAGGTGCTGGAGGGGTGACGCCCTTTCGTGCGCTCCTTCGTTCTTTCGTTCTTTCGTTCCGGCGCGTCTAGCGTTGGGGGCACGGGGTAGGTTGGTGCTGTCGGGGGTCTTGGCGGTCTCGACAAGCCCGGAACCCGGAACCCGGGTTCACGTCCAGCGATCGGAGCGGGCGTTCTTCCAGGCCTCGCTGAACAGGCCGTGTCCGTTGCCTTTCTCGAGCAACTGTCCGGGCTCCAGGAATTCGTAGAGTTCGGCGAAGCTGGCCACCTTCAAATCGCCCGAACGGCGGTAGATGTGGTGGGGCATGACTTCGTCGGGATGATTCAGGCCCATCGCCGAGAGCATCTTGATCAGCGCCTCGATGGTGCGCTGGTGATAGCGCTGAACGCGCGGAATCTTCTCTTCGACCACCAGGCCGCGCCGAAGGGCGGGGTCCTGCGTTGTGACGCCCGTCGGGCAGGTGTTGCTGTTGCATCGCAGCGACTGGATGCAACCGAGGGCGAACATCATCGCCCGGGCACTGTTGCAGCCGTCGGCGCCGAGCGCGAAGGAGCGGATCATGTGGAAGGCGCTGAGGATCTTGCCGCTGCAGATGATGCGGATGTCGTCGCGCAGGTTGGTGCCGGTGAGAATGTCGTGCACGACGACAATCGCGTCGCGCTTGGGCATGCCCAGCGAATTCGAGAACTCGAGTGGCGCGGCGCCCGTGCCGCCTTCGCCGCCGTCGACGGTGATGAAGTCCGGCCGGATGCCGGTGTCCAGCATGGCGCGGCAGATGGCCAGGAAGTCGCTGATGCGCCCCATGCAGAACTTCATGCCCACCGGTTTGCCGCCGGAGAGCCTGCGCATCTCGCCGATGAACTCCATCAGTTCGACCGGCGTGGAGAAAGCGCTGTGCCCGGAGGGCGAGATGCAGGCTTCGCCGAGCTCCACGCCGCGCGCCTCGGCGATTTCACGGCTGACCTTGGGTGCCGGCAGGATGCCGCCGGCGCCCGGTTTGGCGCCCTGGGAGAGCTTGAGCTCGATCATCCTGATGCTCTCGCCGGCGGCGACCTTCTCGAAGCGCTCGGGATCGAATTCGCCCCTGGGCGTGCGGCATCCAAAGTAGCCGGTGCCGATCTGCCAGATCAGGTCGCCCCCGTGTTCGAGGTGATAGCGTGACACGCCGCCCTCGCCGGTGTTGTGGGCAAAGCCGCCGTCCCTTGCGCCGCCGTTGAGGGCCAGGATGGCCTCGGGAGAAAGCGAGCCAAAGCTCATCGCCGAGATGTTGAGCATGGACGAGGAGTAGGGCTTGCTGCAGTCCTTGCCGCCGATTTCGATACGGGGCTCTTCTTCGAGTTGCGGTGCGGGCACCGTGCAGTGGGCGGCCCACTCATAGCCGGGACGGTAGACATCGCGATCGGTGCCGAAGGGCCGCGTCTCCAGATCGCCCTTGGCGCGCTGGTAGATCAGCGAGCGGTATTCGCGCTCGACCGGGTAGGCATCGAGGTTGCTCTCGACCAGGTACTGCTGGATTTCGGGCCGGATGTGCTCGATCAGGTAGCGGAAGTGGCCGATGATCGGAAAGTTGCGCAGCACGGTGTGCTTGGTTTGCGTCGCATCGCGGATGCCGAGCGCCAGCAAGGGTGCGATAACGAGAAGCGACCACCAGATCGGCGGCCATAGCAACCCGACGAGGCCGATCACCGCGAAGGCGATCAGCAGGATGACGAAGGTGTACTGTCTGGCCATGCGCGCAGACTAGCCCGGATCGCGCCCGAATTGAAGGGGAGTGGCGCCGACCGGTGTCGGGCGCTTCAGGGCTCGAGCACCAGCCGGCTGGCGGCACGCCGTTCGACGGCTTCGCGCGACCAGGGCACGGTCCACGGCTCACCGGAGAGGAAGTCGGTGAAGAAGTCGTCGAAATGCGGGCTGAAGGGATTGCCCGACTGGCCGAAGGTGAGATCGAGCGTGAAGGCGTCGGGGTCGGCCCAGTCCATCACGTAGCGCATCGACGCGCCCGCCCGCACGCGCAGGCTGCCGGTCTCGGGATCGAAGCTGACGTAGCTGACGTTGAGCGAGCCGGCGTCACCGCCGCGCGGCACGGGACCGCGGGACAGATCCAGCCAGGCATCGAGCAACGGGTTGTTCGCCAATGGGTGGGCGATGGACAGCTTCTGGATGCGGCCGAGCGGGTGGATGCCGATCTTCAGGGCGTCCTCGAGGGCCTGCAGGGCCGCGCGGTCGCGATCGATGTCGGCCGGAAAGGCTTCCCCGGGAGCCGAGTGCATCCAGTTGTCGAGCAGGGGACGGAACGCCCACCACTCGGCATCGCCGCTGCCGTTGCCCTGCTCGAAAACGGCGCGCGCGAGGTAATGCCACCAGAGCTGGAACAGGCCGGCCATGTCGCTGTCGGCGCGCATCGTGCCGTCCCAGCGGCGAAGTTCCGAGGCGATTGCGGTGCGGCCGGAGTCTTCGGCGACCTCGGCCAGCAAGTCGCGCCAGCTCAGCGCCCGGTCCGATGCCCGGCTGAGCTGGAAGCGCCGCATGTCATCGCGGTCGAAACTGGCCTGCCCCGACAGGTACTCGCTGATGCGGCGCATGCGCAGGTGCTTGTAGAAGCCCGGAATGGGGTAGGGCCAGTCTTCGCCGGCGGCGTGATTGTTGGAATTGGCCAGCCAGCCCTGTTCCGGGTTGAGCGCCCAGGGGCGATCCTCCGGGGCATGGAAGCCGTCCCAGTCGGTGACCGGGTCGGTGGCGTCGAGCACGCTGAAGAATCGCTCGTGCCGGCGTACCGGAACCGGCGTGGACTGGACGTAGCCGATGTTGCCGCTGCGGTCGGAGTAGCTCCAGTTGACCGACAGGGCTCCCATCCGGGTGGCGGCGTGACGGAACGACTCGAAGTCGCCGGCGCGGTTGAGCGCCAGGCCGTTGGAGACGACGTCGGCCAGCGGCAGTTCGAAGCCGGCCCAGCGCATGACCAGTACGTGGTCGTCTTCCTTGTCGATGACGCGACCCATCGGCGTGTAGAAGAACTCGCGCTCGAGCGGCTTCTCGCGGCCGCGAATCTCGATGGACTCCTCGCGGACGATCATCTTCTGCCAGCCGTTGGGGCCCTGAACCCGCTGTGAATCGTCAGGGTGTCGCGGCTGACGATAGGTTTCGAACACGTCGACGGGCGCGACGGTGAAAGCCCAGGCGATCCGGCCGTTGTGGCCCATGGCGACGAAGGGCAGGCCCGGAGCGGTCACACCGACGACATCGAGCGTCTCGGCCGAATGCAGCCCCACCGCGTACCACATGCCCGGTGCACGGTCGATATCGAGGTGGGGATCGGAGGCGTGCAGGGCCGCGCCGCTTTCCGACTTCTGTGGCGCGACGACCCAGGTGTTCGAGGCCTGGGTGATGGATTGCCGGGGCACCGTCGCCCGCGTCCAGTCGGGCAACTCGCTGAGCCAGTCGGCGGCGGGTTGGCCGTGGCGTTCTGTCAGCGCGTGCCAGGCCTCGCTGAGTCGCTGCACCAGGGTGGTCGGGTAGAAAGTCTGGTAGTAGGCGATGGTCAGGACGTCCTCGCGGCTCCACGGCTCGGGATCGACCCCGAGCAGGAGCAGACCGGGGGGCAAGCGGTCGACCGAGTCGATGTGGCGATTGATGCCGTCGACGTAGGCGTCGAGGAGGGCGGCTGTCTCGGCGTCGAGTTGCGGGCGCGCTTCCGCGACGCGGCGGGCGAAGCCATAGGAGCGGTGCAGGATGTCGAGCTCGACGGCCGCTTCCCCGATCATCGCCGAGAGTTCGCCGCGAGCCATGCGGCGGATCAGCTCGAGCTGGAAAAGCCGCTCGCCGGCGTGCAGCCAGCCGAGCGCGCGCATGGCGTCGGCGTCCGTTCGCGCGTAGACGCGCGGAATGCCGCGATCGTCAAACAGGATCTCTACGGGCTCGTCGAGGCCCCGGAACTCGACCTTGCCCTCGTAGGGCATCACCGAGTCGTCAAGCCAGCTCGGTCCGCCGAACCAGGCTGCCGCGGCCACGGCAACGACGGTCAACAGGCTGACGAGCAGGCTGCGCTTGAAAATACTTCGTTTGCTGGACACGGTCTTCTCCCGGCGGAT
>JAASTB010000260.1 GCA_021767625.1 Wenzhouxiangella sp. | reverse complement strand
GCGGATGCCGCCGCGAAAGCTCCAGGCCCGGAAACCATCGCGGCGCATGGCTTCGGCCAGCCAGGCGCTCTTGAGGCCGAACTCGCAGACCAGCAGGTAGCCGCGGTCCTTCGGCAGGGCGCCGGCGAAGCGGCAGGCGCGGTCGAAATCGAGCTGGACGGAATCCGGCCAGGCCCAGCGCTCGTGCGCCTGCTCGTCGCGCAGGTCGATCACCGCCACATCTTCGGGCACGTGGTCCAGCGAGGCCTCGTCGCGGCGCGGCGTCGCGAATTTCTCGCGCTGGATCACCTCGGCGTCGTCGACCAGGCGATCGATGAGCTGCGTGTCGATGCGTTCCTCGAGCCGGTCCAGGGCCGCGGCGCGCGCGCCGGTGACCGGCCGGCCGCCGTCGAGGGCGCAGAACTCCGCGTTGCCGGCGCTGGCCTCGAAGGTGCCGATCTCGCGGGCGCGCTCGAGGATGGCTTCCTTGTTGAGCCCCACCAGCGGACGCAGGATGGGCAGTTCGGTGCGCGCACCGATGGCGCCCAGGTTGGCCAGGGTCTGGGACGACACCTGCCCCAGCGCCTCGCCGGTGACCAGGGCCCCGGCCTTGCTGCGGCGCGCCAGGCGGTCGGCGGCGCGCATCATCAGGCGCTTGATCATCACCTGCCAGTAATCGCCGCGGGTGTTGGCGCGAAGCTCGGCGACCACGGGCCGGAAGTCGACCACGAACAGCCGCGCCCGCGAACCTGCCAGCCAGCGCCGCTCCAGCTCGGTGAGCACGCGCTGCACGCCGGCAACCTGCTCCGGGCCGGCCAGGTCGAACAGCACGAAGTCCATGTCCAGGCCGCGCAGCAGCAGCTGCCAGGCGGCCACGGCCGAATCGAAACCACCCGAGATCAGGGTCAGCGCCCGGCCCTCGGTGCCCAGCGGCAGCCCGCCGGGGCCGGGCACGGGGTTGCCGAACAGCACCGCGTCGTCGCGCCGGATTTCCACGTGCACGGCGACTTCCGGATCGTCGAGGTCGACGCGGCCGCCGGCCTCGACCAGTGCCGCGCCGAGGCGCCGCGCGACGCCGGCGCTGAGTTCGCGTGGAAGGCCGTTGCCTACGCGCCTGGGCCGCACCGCGAAGCGCCGGTTCTTCACGTCGCCGCCGAACAGTTCCGTGCCCGCCTCGACGATGTCGTCGAGTGACGTCCATTCCAGCGAGTGCGCCGCGCGCACCGACTGCACGCCGAACACCCGGGCGAGCACCGGCGCGGCGTCAGCCGGCACGTCGTGAATGTCGATGCGGTCGCGGCTGTCGGCAATGCGCGATTCGAAGCCCTCGCTCTCGAGCGCGGCCTTGAGATTGCTGCGCAGCCGGCGCTGGAAGCGTCGCCGCGTGTGCGAGGACTTCGTCGAGATCTCGCCGGACAGCGTCAGCGACAACAGAGGCTGCAGTTCGGGCCGGGTGGACATGATCGGGGCGGAAAGTGAATCTGCCTTATCAGGTGGGGCGGCGTGAAAGAAACGTCAAGGTGCCTCGCTGGGCGATGCGGTTCACGCCATGACGTCTTGACGTCTTGACGTCATGGCGCCACACTTGAACTGAGAAAACTCGTGGCGCGCCCCAATGCCGGAACCGACCAAACGTTCGACCATCTATTTCGACCCCCAGATCCATGCCGCGTTAAGGCTCAAGGCCGCTCACGGTGGTCGTTCGATTTCCGAGATCGTCAACGAGGCGGTTAGGGCGGCGCTGGCCGAAGACCAGGAGGACCTTTCCGCCTTCGAGGATCGCGTCGGTGAACCCACCATGAGCTACGAGGCCCTGCTTGAGGACCTCAAGGCCCATGGCCAGATTTGAACTGGCATTCCGAAGGTCCGTAGCCAAGGACTTGCGGCGCATCCCGAAGCGGGACGTCGAGCGAATCCTGCAGCGCGTCGAATCGCTTCGCGACGACCCGCGTCCGGCGGGCTGCGAAAAGCTTTCCGGCCAGGAGCGCTACCGGATTCGCCAGGGCGTATACCGGATCCTCTACGAGATCCTTGACCGCCGCTTGATCGTTACGGTGGTCAAGGTCGGGCATCGCAAGCAGGTCTACAGGCCTTGAGCCGCGCGTTTTTCGAAAGCCTTCCCTTTCCCGGCCTGATTGCCGACGCGATCCTGGTCGTCCACGCCCTGTTCGTGGTCTTCGTGGTCGGCGGACAGGTGCTGGTGATGATCGGCTGGGCGCGGGGCTGGGACTGGGTGCGCAACCCCTGGTTCCGCTTCACGCACCTGGCGCTGATCGCCTTCATCGTCATCCAGACCTGGCTGGGCGAACTCTGCCCGCTGACCGTCTGGGAGGGCTGGCTGCGCGAGGCGGCCGGCCAGTCGGCCTACGGCCAGAGCTTCATCCAGTATTGGCTGGGTAACCTGCTGTTCCTCGACCTGCCCTGGTGGGTGTTCCAGGTCGTCTACACCGCCTTCGGTGTGGTGGTCGTGGTCAGCTGGGTGCACTTTCCCCCGCGCCGGCGGGATCGGCGCCGCTAGAGGCGAGGCCCCGGATCAAGTCCGGGGCGACGAGGGTGGCGGTCACGGACGTCGTCCCGGCCCTCGAGCCGGGACCTTCCGGGATTCTGCCGCCTACAGCGATACGGCGATCCCCCGCAGCGTATCGGCCAGGGCCTCCAGCCGCTTGCGGGTCGCGCCCTCGGCGCGGGCGGCCTGACCCGAGACGACGCCGACGGCGGCATCGAGGTTCTCGAGCAGCTCGGCGCCGGCGCCGCCGGATTCGCTGCGAGCGAGCACGTCGTCGAGCATCGCGCGCTGCTCGACGGTCAGCGTGTCGCTGCGCTCGAGCTGGTCGAGGTAGGCGCGCGCCACCACCGGCGAGTCGGGCCAGCTCAGGCGGGTCTGCGTCTGCGGGTTGAACAACTCGCCGTCGAGGGCGGCCTTTGCCGCGGCGATCTCGTTGTCGCTGAGATGCTCGCTGGGCAGCAGCTCGAACACGTCGATGCCGCGGGCGATCTCGGTGCCGTAGATGCGGCCGTCGTACCAGTAGGTCGACCAGTAGCCGCCCATCGTCAGTGCCTCGCCGTTGACCGGGCCGCGGTCGAAGAAGGCGATTTCGAACGGCTCGGACGAGTCGGTGAAGTCGACGATCGAGATGCCGCCCTGGTACCAGGCCTGCGCGAAGATGTCGCGTCCGGGCACCGGGATGATCGAGCCGTTGTGGGCCACGCAGTTTTCTTCCTCGGACTGCGGGGCGGGCATCTTGAAGTAGCCGCCGGCGACCAGCTCGCCTTCGACGATGTCGTAGATGGCGTCGGCACCCCAGTCGAGCGGGTCGGAGGCCCGGCAGCGCGGCCGGCTGCCGCCACCCCACTCGTCGGTGAACAGCACCTTGCTGCCGTCGTTGTTGAAGGTGGCCGAGTGCCAGTAGGCGAAGCCGGGGTCGACCACCTCGTCGATGCGCTTGGGGTTCATCG
Organism: Wenzhouxiangella sp.; assembly: GCA_021767625.1. Taxonomy (GTDB): domain Bacteria; phylum Pseudomonadota; class Gammaproteobacteria; order Xanthomonadales; family Wenzhouxiangellaceae; genus Wenzhouxiangella. The sequence goes on along the minus strand of JAASTB010000260.1, from coordinate 478 downwards.
GGTCGGAGATGTCGAAGATGATGCCGTTGCCCGAGCAGGCGCCGGCGGCAAGCTGCTTCTCCGGGTACACGGTGATGTCGTGGCAGTGGTCGGTCTGGTTGGTTTCCTGGGTGTCCTCGCCGTGATCGCCGCCGGCCCACAGACCGGCCAGTTCGCCCGTCTCCGCGTCGGCGAAGACCGCCGGGCTGTTGACGATGCGCGCGTCGGCCGGATTGTCGACCGGGATCTCGACGATGTCGATGCGGAACAGCGCGGTGCGCTCGTCGCCGTAGCGGCGGGTGTCGACGCAGCCTTCCATCTCTTCTTCCTCGCGCACCGGGGCGGTGCCGGAGTTGTAGACGATCAGCGAGCTGCCCGGCGAACCGTCGCCCGAGACGATGGTGTGGGTGTGCGAGCCGCGGCAGGTCTGCACCGCGCCGACCTGCACCGGGCGGGTCAGGTCGGAGATGTCGAAGATGCGCAGGCCGCGGAAGCGTTC
>JAASTB010000259.1 GCA_021767625.1 Wenzhouxiangella sp. | reverse complement strand
GATCGTCCCGCAGACATTCCTTCGATCAGCAACAGCGGGGGCGCGAACATCATCAGCGTCGAGAAGGGAATTCCGGCAGAGAATATCAGCCCCAACTCCCAGGAGCTCGCCGCCACGCCCGCATTCGGGTTCGCGAAAACCAGCAGATCGATTGCGCCGGGTCCCAGGACCAGCCGGCCGACACCCACCTGCAGCAGGTAAACGAACGGTGAAAGAAGCGCCAGTAGAACCAGCGCCGGCCACCTGCGACCGACCCGTCGAAAGGCGTCGACAAGGCGCAGGCGCCCGCCGGTATCGAGGTGATGCAGCGCCAGCCAACAGACGCCGCCGAGCAAGCCCAGCACCCACTTCGAAACCGGTATGCCCAGCCCCGGGATACCGGCCTGAACCAGGACCTCGACGGCGAAGAGCAGCACCATCAGGCCGATCAATCTCGCAGGAGCGCGCATGAACAGCCGCCAGCCGCCCACGAGCCAGTTGAAGAACGACCGCATGCCTGGTGAACCGGTTTCGGAAGCAGTTGCGGGGTCGATTGCCTGTGTTGCACTCATGGGGGCTCCAGGGATGATCTGTTGGCTTGATCCCTGTAGACGCCCGGGGTGCGGCAAACCTGACAGGCAATTCTTGCGACGATGATTGGGGCCGGGGTTAAAGGTGTCATGGCAATCGAATCTGGCCCGGGCCATGCAGGCCATGTTCAGCCGGAACGGCTAGCCGGCGCATGGCCCCCGGATCGATCCGGGCTGGTAGACTCTGACCAGGCTTGCTTGGCGATCGCAGTGTGAACAGAACCTGTCTTCTGACCTTTTTCCTGGTCCTCGTCCTGGCGTGGCAGGGCGTGCCGGCCGCCGGCTCCGTCCATACCGTGACCGGCAGCACCCTGTTTCCCAAACTCACCAACGCCGCGGTCACCCTGCACGTCGGGGCCGACCAATACGCGGCCACCACCGATGCCCAGGGCGACTTCAGCGTCGGCATTCCCACCCCGGGGCCCGACGAGCTGATCCGCCTGGAAATCCAGGGCTCCGGCTCTCAGGGCCATTTTCGCTACGCCCGCCTGGTGGGGCAGTGGTCCGATCTCGGGCCCGCCGGCGCGTCCGTCGACCTCGGCCCCACCTCGCCGCTGAGCACGGTGCTCTACGTGCTGGTCGAGGCCCGCGCCGGCGGCTCGCTGCCGGACGCCTTTTCCAGCGTCGAGCCGCTGGCGCGCACGGTGGCGACAAGCGACATCGAGTCGATGATGTTCGCCCTTGCGGCGGTCGAGCAGGACCTGGTCCAGGTCGGCCCGGACCCCGACAACACCCTGGACGTGCTGCGCGACCCTCAGGCAGTGCTCGCGCTCATCGGCGACGCCGGCGAAACCCAGGCTTCCTGGGACCAGGCGCGCGCCGCGCTCAACCAGCAGTTCGACGAACCGCGACTCTACCGTCCGCGGGGCACGCTGCCGGACAGACTGGAGACGATCGCCGCCGAAGTGGATTCATCCAGGCGCACCCTGATCGACTTCGAGGGCGGCGCCGAAGGCTGGCTGGGGCAAATGCACTACGGCGGCAGCCTCGTGCGTGACAGCAGCCTCGGCGATGCGATCTGGGCCGACCGTTTCGAGGTGGGCGGAATGGCGCATCGGGAATGGATTTTCCGGCCGGCCTCGGGGACCGAGATCGTCTATTCCTCCGGCCAGATTCGTCTCGAGCCCGACGACGATCTCGTCCCCTATCGCGACGTCCTGCACCGACTCACCTGGCGCACCCTCGACGCCAGCGCCTCCTTCCACCTGGCCGACACCGCGCTCGAACTGACGCGCCTGTACCCCGACAATCCCGAGCTGCCGCCGGAAGCAATCACCCGGGACATCCCCTTCGACATCGCCAGGGCGATCCGCCCCGAACGCCTGCCCGCCGAGTGGTCGGGCCCGCAGGCCGGCAGCACCTGGTCGTTGCCGCTTTGCGCATACGACTTCGAACACCGCGGCGAACCGGCCTACAGGGGGCCGTTCGGGTATGACTTCGTGAGCCTCAACGGCGACGGCACCGCCTCGTCGCGACGCGCCCAGCTCGACAACCTGCAGTGGACGCTTCAGGACGGCTTGCTGACGCTCACGGCCGACAACGCACCGCAGGTCGAGATTCGCTATGTCGGCGACACCGAACACGACGCCCTGGTCGCCGTGACCTGTCGCCAGGCCTCCGGCGAGCCGAGAACCCTGGTCGGTCACGCCGCGCTCGTGGAAACGGTCACGGACTTCGACCAGCTCGGCCTTCCGGTGCGTTTCGTCTCCGGCTTCGACGTCGACGGCTACCTCCCGCGCTTCTACCCCTTCCCCGGCAGCGGAGTCTCCCCGGGCGTGGAGTACTGGGTGATCGAGCTTTACCCCGACGGCACCGGCAAGGCCGGCGACCTGGTCGATCCCTTCAATACCGCCGTCTCGCCGGACGCCTACACCCTGGAGTGGTCGCAGCTGGCCAACGGCCGCGTCGAGATCTTCAAGGAGCACACCTACTTCGGCGACACCGCCGCCCAGTCCCGTAGCTGGCTGCCCATCTCCACGGAAGGCGACGACATGCTGTTCATCGAATCGCTCGTCCTGGGCCCCCAGGCCGAACTCGGTGATGAGCTGGAGCAGCCCGGGCGCTACAACTGGTATCGGAGAGTAGAGTTGCCGGCGCAGCCCTGAGCCGTCTTGACAAATACTCAATTTGGGTACTCAATTACCCGATATGGGTATTCAGGCAGAGAAAGCGGAACGTTCGCCCGCAAATTCCAAGTCCAGCAGCATGGCCGACGCCCTTTTTTCCGGCACCCGGCAGAAGCTGCTTGGCTTCCTGTTCGGACAGCCCGAAAACACCTACACGCTGGGCGAGCTGATTGAGCGCGCCCGGGCCGGCTCGGGCGCCGTTCAGCGAGAAGTGGCGCGGCTTGTGGAGTCCGGCCTGGTACGGGTTGAAGGCAAGGGACGGTCCCGCCTCTATCGGGCCAATCCCGACGCCCCCATCTTCGAGGAGCTCTGCCAGATCGCCCGCAAACTCTTCGGGCCACGGGAAATCATTCGTGCCGCCCTGGAGCCGCTAAGCCAGCGGCTGCAAGTGGCTCTCCTCTACGGTTCGGTCGCCGGTGGTGAGGACAAGGCCGGAAGCGATGTCGACGTATTGATCGTTTCCGATGAGCTGCTGCTGGAGGAGGTCTACGCCGCGCTGACCGAGGCCGAGCGTGCCCTTGGCCGTCAGATCAGTCCAACGATCTACACCCGGGACGAGTTCACCCAACGCAAGAACGCGAACAGCCCCTTCCTGGCTGACGTACTAGGCGGCGACTACCGCATTCTATTGGGAGCGTTGGTTTGACCCGCGAGAAGCTCGAGAACCTGGCGCGGATCGGGCCCCCGAGGGAAATGTGCCAACTTCAGACATGAACACCATTCTAGTCACCGGCGCCTCCGGCTTTCTCGGCAGCGCCGTCGTCGAGCGATTGCTCGAAGCCGGCCATCATGTCGTTGCCTGTTCGCACGGCACGCAGCATGCCCCCACGCATCCCCGGCTTTCCGTACGCCCGATCGAACTCGCCGGCATGACGAAGGCCTCGGACTGGTCGCCGCTTCTGGCCGGTGTGGACGCCGTCGTCAACTGTGCGGGCATTCTCAGGGAAGGGCGCCGCGGCGATTTCGAGCGGATTCACCACCAGGCACCGCTCGCCTTGGCCCAGGCCTGCATGGAAGCCGGCATCGCGCCCTTCGTGCAGATCTCCGCCCTGGGGCATCCCGACGACGGCGAGTTCATCGCCAGCAAACATCGCTTCGACGAAGCCCTGCAATCCCTGCCGCTGACTTCCCGGATTCTGCGGCCCTCGGTGGTCCTGTCCCTTCGCGGTTCCTACGGCGGCACCTCGGCCCTGCGCGCCGGCGCGGCCATGCCCGCGGTG
>JAASTB010000258.1 GCA_021767625.1 Wenzhouxiangella sp. | reverse complement strand
GTCGTCGGCTCGATGGCCGGCGAGTGGTTCGGCGTCCAGCAGCGCCTGGGCCTGGACATCAACTTCTGGATCGGCCACCAGGGCTGGGAGTACGTCGATCTCGGACGTATCTGGCAGATCCTGTTGTTCGGCGGCCTGCTGATCTGGCTCGGCCTGATGGGCCGATCGCTGTGGCCGGCGCTGCGCCAGCCTTCCGAGAACCGCGCGCTGATCACGATCCTGTTCCTGTCGACGATCGCGATCGGCCTGTTCTACGGCGCCGGGCTGACCTGGGGCAAGCACACGCACCTGTCGATCATCACCTACTGGCGCTGGTGGGTCGTGCACCTGTGGGTGGAAGGCTTCTTCGAAGTGTTCGCGACCTCGGCGATCGCCCTGCTGTTCACCCGGCTCGGCCTGGTCCGGGCGCGCCTGGCGACCGACGCCGTGCTGTTTGCCACCATCGTATTCCTCACCGGCGGCATTCTCGGCACGCTGCACCACCTCTACTTCGCCGGCACGCCGACCTCGGTAATCGCCGTCGGTGCCGTGTTCTCGGCGCTCGAGGTGGTGCCGCTGGTACTGATCGGCTTCGAGGCCTTCGAGAACTATCGGCTGCACAAGGCCGCCCCCTGGGTCGAACGCTACAAGTGGCCGATCCTGCTGTTCGTCGCGGTGGCTTTCTGGAACCTGGTCGGCGCCGGCCTGCTCGGCTTCCTGATCAACCCGCCGATTTCGCTCTACTACGTGCAGGGGCTCAACACCACGGCGGCTCACGGCCACGCCGCGCTGTTCGGCGTCTACGGACTGCTGGGCATCGGCCTGATGCTGTTCTGTCTCAGGGGCATGACGCGCGACCGCGCCTGGAACGACCGGCTGCTCAAGCACGCCTTCTGGTGGCTCAACATCGGACTGGCCGCGATGGTCTTCCTGTCGCTCCTTCCGGCCGGCATCTACCAGGCGTTCTGGTCCGTCACCGAGGGCCTGTGGTACGCCCGTTCACCCGAGGTGATTCACTCGGCGTGGATGCGCGGCATGGTCTGGATGCGGGTGCCCGGCGACATCATCTTCGCCGTCGGCGGTGTACTCCTGGCCTGGTTCACGTTCCGCCTGTGGCGCGGCAGCCGGCAGCCTGAACTCAGCGCGTCGGCGGCCACTGAGCCGGTGAGCTGAGGCAAGACAAAGCAACATGCAACAAAGCGGCCGGGCACTGTCCCGGCCGTTTCCTTTGGGTAGAATATGAGGCGCGCCGGCTTAGCTCAGCAGGTAGAGCGGTTGTGGTGTCCCGGCGGCGCTTCTTTCAAGCTTCGCTTGAAAACCGCACCACCGGAACGATTAGAATTGAATCCCAGGTCAATGATGGCAGTTCATTGGACCTTCTTGCCGGCTTAGCTCAGTTGGTAGAGCGGCTGATTTGTAATCAGTAGGTCGGGAGTTCGAATCTCTCAGCCGGCACCATTTCTTTTCCTTCCTGTACCTTCCTTCACATCCTCGGGGCTACGTTTTCGCTTTCGCGAAACGGAGCATCGAAATGAAACATTTCCTCGCCATACTCGCGCTGCTGGTGCTGTCGGGCTGCGCCATGATGCGGGGCGGGCCGCCGCTTGAGACCGTCGACAGGGTCGATCTCGAGCGCTACATGGGGCAGTGGTACGTGATCGCCAATATTCCCTACTTCGGGGAGCGCGGCAACGTCGCCGGGCGGGCGATCTATCGCATGCGCGACGACGGGCGCATCGACGACATCTATCGTTATCGAGACGGCAGCTTCGACGCGCCGGAAGAAGAGATGACGGGCGTGGCCTGGGTGGTCGACGAGGAAACCAACGCGCAATGGAAGGTGCAGTTCTACTGGCCGATCCGCTTCGGCTACTACATCATCGGGCTCGACGAGGACTACCAGTGGACGGTGGTCGGGCATCCCTCCCGCGAATACGCCTGGATCATGGCGCGCGAGCCCGTCGTTTCCGACGAGCGCTACGGGGCGCTGCTCGACCTGCTGGAAGCGCGCGGATTCGATCCTTCGCAGTTGCAGAAGGTGCCGCAGCGCCCGGACCAGGTCGGCCAGCCGGGGTTTCAGTGAGGGGCGTTGTCGGAATCCGGGCGCCAGTCCGGATCTCGTCTGCGTCGGCGTTCGACGTAGCGCTCGGGAGCCAGTGAGGCCATGACTTCGAGATCCGTGGCGACGGGGTGGCCGGCCAGGCGATCGGCGATGATGTCGGCGCACAGCGGCGTGTGCGTCATGCCCTTGGAGCCGTGTGCGATATCGAGCCAGACGCGACCATCGAGCGTATGCGGGTTGTGCCGGGGATTCGGCAATGGGCCGACCATGGGCAGGGTGTCGGGCGACTGGGCGCGGAGGCCGGCATGCTGACCCACGATTTCGATGTGCTCCCCGCCGAGCGCGCGCCACAGCGAAGGAACGTGGCGCTCCAGCTCGGAGAGGTTGAGTTGGTCGTCGCCGGGGTCGATCATCGCTATCTCGCGCTGGCGATCAAAGGTGGCGCCGACGCAATGCACGCCCTCGAAAGCCGGCGTGACGTAGCCGGCGTGGCAGTGCGCCTCGCGCCAGGCCTGGCTGGCCGCCGTGGCCCGGCAGAAGCTGACCTGGCCGCGAACGACGCGCAGCGGCAGCCAGTCCAGGCCCTCGAATCCGCGGGCCTCGCCGGCCGTGCACAGGACGACCGCGTCGCCCTCGATCGTATCGCCTGAGCCCAGCGCCGCTCTCGCCTCCTCGTCACTACCGATCGACCGAACGCGGTCCGCGACGGTCGAGATTCGCGGGTGGTCGAGCAGGAATCGACACCAGGCGCCGGGGCGCAGGCTGCCTGCGCCCTCAATACGGACCCGGTCGTCCGCGACCGGGTGAAGCAGTTCCCGCGGCCAGGCCCCGCTGGCCAGGGCCTTGCGCGTCTTCTCGGCGACCCGGGGATCGACGAGGTGCTGGATCACGCCGTCGAGCCGGCCCTCGCTGGCATCCCGGGGAAAGCCCAGTTGGCGCAGCCATTCCCGGGCGCGCAGCAGCGCGCCGAGGTAGAAGCGGTTCTGCGCATTGAGATGGTGGCTGGCCGTGGTGTAGAGCACCGCCGCCAGCGCGGACGGGATTTCGTCGGAGAGCCGGGGATCGACGACGGTGGCGGACCAGCCTCGTTTTGCCAGGGCGCGCGCGACGGTGCAGCCTGCGAAGCCGGCGCCGACCACGATGGCCCGGCCGCGCCTTGTCCGCTGGGCCGCGCTTTCACCGGGCATGCGTGCGATCAGCCGGTGGCGCTTGCCGCCGAAGCCTTCGCGCCGTTCGACTTCGAAGCCCGCACCCGCCAGCCCCCGCTTGACCACGCCGGCGGCGGTAAAGGTCGCGATCGTCGCCCCGGGCCTTGATCGTGCGCCAAGCGTCGCGAACAGCGCCTCGCTCCACAGTTCCGGGTTGCGCGAGGGCGCGAAGCCGTCGAGGAACCAGGCATCGATCCGATCCGGCCCGGCCTGCCACAGCGTGGCGGCATCTCCGAACATCAGGGTCAGCTCGACGCGTTCGCTCAGCCGGATGCGATGGAATCCCGGGGCCGGCGGCGGCCAGGCCGCGAGCAGTGCGCGGGCGGGTCCGGCCAGTTGGGGCCAGTGTGAAGCGGCGCGCGCGAGATCCTCGCGCGTCAGCGGGTGGCATTCGGCCGAGTAGATATGCAGGCGTGCCGAAGCCGGCGCATGACGGTCGAAGCAGTCGGCCGCCAGCAATGCGTTCAGGCCGGTGCCGAAGCCGGTCTCCCCGATGACGAACAACCCATCGTCGGGCAGCTGTGCGAAGCGCCGCGGCAAGTCGCTGGCTTTGACGAACACGGCCGCGCTTTCGGCCATGCCCCGGCCGGGCATGAAGTAGCTGTCGCCGTATTCGGGGGCGAAGGGCGTGTCGCCGCGCCAGTCGATCTTCGCCGTCTCGAGTGCGGGCAGGAT
>JAASTB010000257.1 GCA_021767625.1 Wenzhouxiangella sp. | reverse complement strand
CTGCCGGCGGCAAAAGACGCCCACTCGGACTGATCCAGGCCGTTGCGCCAGGCGAACTCGGCCAGCCCCTCGCGATACAGTCGGGCCAGCCAGGCGGCCTGCCAGGCATCCGGCGAGCGCCCCTCGAAAACGATCGACGGCGGACAGCCTGCCTTCCAGTAGCTCACGCCGGCCGTCCAGTGCAACAGGTCGAGGGCAGCGTCGAGCGCTTCGGGGCAACGGCAGGCGCCCTCCTCCATCGGAAGCCGGAAGCGTTCGTTCAGTTCGATGCCGTCGAGCCGGTAGCCGAGATCGATCGTGCCGGTGGACGGATCGAAGCGGCGATCGACGAAACGAAATTCGCGGCTCGTCTCGCGTCGCCAGCCATCCAGAGCGGACATCGACCGAGCCGACTCAGCCGCGGGCATCGGCCGCTTCGTCCGGCTTGTCGGGGCCGGATCGATCATCTTCGTCGTTGGCGCGCGGCCAGGCCCGCAGAACGGCATTGACCAGAGTGGCCAGGGGGATGGCGAAAAACACGCCCCAGAAGCCCCAGATGCCCCCGAAAACCAGCACGGCCGTGATGATGGCAACCGGATGCAGGCTGACTACTTCGGAAAACAGGATGGGCACGAGCACGTTGCCGTCGAGCGCCTGGATGATGGTATAGGCGATCAACACGTACCAGAAGCTGGCGCCGGGCCCGAAGGCGACCAGTGCGACCAGGGCCACGGGAATCGTTACCACTGCGGCCCCGATGTAGGGAATGATCACCGAAAGCCCCACCAGCATCGACAGCAGCATCACGAAGGGCATCTGGAGCAGCGCGAAGACCACGTAGGTGACGATCCACACGATCATGATCTCGAGCACCTTGCCGCGGACGTAGTTGCCGATCTGGGCATCGACCTCCTGCCAGACGCTGGTGACCAGCGCCCGGTCGCGCGGCAGGTACTGGCTGACCCAGCCCACGAGCTGGTGCTTGTCCTTGAGAAAGAAGAACACCAGCACCGGCATCAGCACCAGGAAAATCAGCAGGTTGACCGCGCTCATCACGCCCGAGAAGGAGACCAGGGTGGCCCCGTAGTTGACCAGCTCGGAGCCGATATTGTCGAGCCAGGTCGACAGTTGTTCCTGGGAAATCAGCGCCAGTTCCCGCTGCGGTTCGTCGGCGGCCAGTTCCACACCGTTGGCGGCGATCGCCTCGGTGGCCGACGCCGGCTCGGCCGGCGCAACGAGCTGGGGGTAGCGCTCGGGCAACTTGGCCACCCAGTCCTGCGCCAGGGACACGTAGCTGGGCAGGTCGCGCACGATCGCCGCCAGCTGGCGCGTGAGCATCGGTACCAGGCCGAGCAGCAGGTAGACGAGCGCCGTCATGAAGCCCAGGAAGACCCCGATGACGCTCAACAGCCGGGGCACGCCAAGGCGCTCGAGCCGCTGCACTCCGCCCTCGAGCAGGTAAGCCAGAACCAGGCTGGCCAGCACCGGGGCGAGCATCTTGCCGAAAAGGGCAATGGCGAGAACGCCCAGCGCCAGGAACAGCGCCAGGATGACGACCTGGGGATCGGAGAAATGTCGTCGAAACCAGTCGTTGACGCGCGCGATCATGCCTCGATTATAAGGGCGCGAAGACATTCAGGGGTTCCGGAAAGCCCTGCCCGGTGGGCCTTCCCCGCAAGAAGGCCACCGGGCACCGTGCCGTTCAGGAGTGTTGTAACTGCGGGTAAAGAAGAATCCTTCGCGCTCGCTGCTCAGAAGTCGAAGCTCATCATGGCCTGGACCTCGAGATCCTGGTCGAGTTCGTCGCTGACCACGCCCAGCAGGTTGCCGCCGAAGGCATACTCGGGCGGCGCATAGGCCGCGTTGAGGTGCAGGCGACTGCGCTTGCCGACGTCCTTGGACAGCCCGGCGATGACGGCGTTGCTGGCCAGTTCCGAATCCAGCGCGGCGGCCAGGGTCGGCGCGGTCGGCCGGGGCTGGGTGCGTGTCCGATAATCGACGAAAAGCTCGATGTCGTCGGCGGCGCGCCAACGCCAACCGAGGCTGTAGACCGTCAGGTCGTCCCAGGCAAAGTCCGGGCTGTTGCGATCGCCGAGAAGCGCCGTGAATCGCGCCGGCAAGGACCGGCTGGGAAAGGCGCCGACGTCGCTGTAGAAGATCTGGGATACGCCGAAGTTCAGCCAGGAACGGGGCGTGGTGTGAAACTCGAGTCCGACCTGCACGCGAGGCGGAATATCGAGTTCGGCGCTGGCACCGTGTACGCCTCGAACGGTTGCGAATTCGTCCATGTTGATGCGCGACTGAAATGCCGCCTCGAGACGAACACCGGTGACGAGTTCGCTGCTGAGGGCGAAACGCAGACCGGTGCCGTGGGAAACCTCGGTGCGCGCAGGATCGAAATACAGGGTATCGAGGCGTTCGCCGATGCTGCCGACGCGCGCCGACGCCGGCCGCAAGTTCATCGCGGCGGTTCCGAACTGCTGGCTGGCCAGCACCGCGCTGACCGTGAGATCACTGTTCTCGCTCACGCTGTGGGTCAGGCCCGGCATGACGATCGACTGCTGGAAGCGGTCGGCACGCCGAATGTTCTCGGACAGCGACTCCCCGAGCATCAGGCTGAGTCGGGACTGGCGGAACGACAGGCGAATGGGCGAGCGGCCCTCGCTGCGCATCAGCGGCAGCGCGAAGTCCGGCAGGATGATCGTTTCGTCGAAGTGCAGCCAACTGACGTGAGGAATCTCCCGGGCCGACAGGCGCTCGAGTTCCGGGGTGATCTCGTTGACCAGGTACTGCTCCCAGGGGCCCAGCTCGAAGCCGGCCACGAACCAGGACATTCCCGCATAGGGAGTGAGGTGGACCGATCCCGCCGTTCTCGGCAGCGACCAGGCCGCCGGAGCCGCCGCGAGGGAGACCGCCAGAACACAGATTGAAACGAGCCGATGCTTCACGGTTTCGGATTTTCCGCCAATGTTGGCGCAAGTTTACCGTCACCGATGGCGAAAATACAACGCCGATTTGCGACAAAAGCAACGCCGGCACCGAAAACACTGCAATGACGGGCGCTTCGCGCCCCCGAGCTTGTTGCAACGGCGCAACAAATCGGGTTGTTCCGGCCTGAGAACGGCCGGCGCAATGGGAATGCGAGCGCCGCAGCCGCCACCGGACGCGCCGCGCGCGTCCGCTCGAAACGCCGGCGCCTCAGCCCAGGCGCTCGCAGATGGCGTCGGTGAAGGTCTCCGTGGTGCCGCTGCCGCCGAGATCGGGCGTGGTGCGGTCGCCGGCCTCGATGACCTCGGCGATGGCCCGACGCACGCGGCCGGCGCGGTCGTGGTCGTCGAGGTGCTCGAGCATCTGCGCTGCACCCAGCATCAGCGCGCAGGGATTGGCGATGCCCTTGCCGGCAATGTCCGGCGCCGAACCGTGGACGGCCTCGAACATGGCCGCCTTTTCGCCGATGTTGGCACCCGGCGCCAGGCCGAGACCGCCGACCAGACCGGCGCAGAGGTCGGAGATGATGTCGCCGAACAGGTTGGTGGTCACGATCACGTCGAACTGCTCGGGGCGCATGACCAGCTGCATGCAGGCATTGTCGACAATCAGGTCGTTGCTCTCGATGTCGTCGTATTCCTCGGCCACCTCGTGGGCGACGCGCAGGAACATGCCGGTAACGTCCTTGAGAATGTTGGCCTTGTGGACCACGGTGACCTTCTTGCGCCCGGCCCGGCGCGCCAGGTCGAAGGCGAAGCGCACGATGCGCTCGCAGCCCTTGCGGGTGACGACCATCTTGGATTCGGCCCGACTGTCGTCCGGCGCGGTCCACGCGCCCTCGCCCAGGTAGGCGCCCTCGGTGTTCTCGCGCACGGTGATCAGATCGATGTTCTCGTAGCGCGAGTTCGACCCCTTGAAGCTGATCGCCGGACGGACGTTGGCGTAGAGGTCGAAATGCTT
>JAASTB010000256.1 GCA_021767625.1 Wenzhouxiangella sp. | reverse complement strand
CGCGGTCTCCGGGTCGTACATCAGCGCGTTGATCGTGAAGTCGCGTCGACGGGCGTCCTCTTCCTCGCTGCCCCAGACGTTGTCGCGCACCAGCCGGCCCTGCTCGACCTCGCGGTGCTCGTCGTCGCCCCCCTCGCCGGTTCCCCGGAAGGTGGCGACCTCGATGATCTCGCGACCGAAGCGGACGTGGGCGAGCCGGAAGCGCCGGCCGATCAGGCGGGCGCTGCGGAACACCTCGTTGACCTGCTCGGGCGTGGCGTCGGTGGCGACATCGAAGTCCTTGGGGTCGTAGCCCAGGACCAGGTCGCGGATGCTGCCGCCCACGATGTAGGCCAGGTAGCCGGCTTCCTGGAGCCGTTCGACGACCTTGCGGGCATTGGCGCTGACGCGGTCGGGCCGAATGCCGTGCCGCTTCTCTGGGATGATGCTTGCCTTTTCAGACAATGGCCAGGTTTCCGTTTTCTGAAATCTTGTTATGAAGTGCGCTTGCCGGCATCCGCCGGTGACGCAACTGGTAAAATACAGTCTATCACCTGTCCCGCCGCCTTCCCGTCAGGGTTGCGGCGGGACCCGTCTCCCTCTGGCAACGAACCCGGAACCACCGACATGACCTTCGTCGTTACCGAGAATTGCATCAAGTGCAAGTACACCGACTGCGTTGAAGTCTGCCCCGTGGACTGTTTCCACGAAGGCCCGAACTTCCTGGTGATCGATCCGGAAGAATGCATCGACTGCACCCTGTGCGAACCCGAATGCCCGGTCCAGGCGATCTACCCCGAAGACGACCTGCCGGCCGACCAGCGCCAGTTCCTGGAACTCAACGAGGAGCTGTCGAGGGAATGGCCGGTGATCACCGAAATGAAACCGGCACCCGACGACGCCAAGGAATGGGAAGACGTGCCGGGCAAGATCAAGCACCTGGAACGCTGAGGGGGCTTGTCCGGTCCGGGGCGGGCGGCAGCGCGCCCGCTTCGTCCACTCGCTTCAACCGAGCCGTTCGCGCAAGCGAGCGAGCACGAACTCGGCACGATCGAGTTCCACCACGCTCCCGTCGCTGTCGAGCAGCTCCACGCGAGTCACTCCGTTGTCGGCCTGCGCGGCCACCCGCGCGACATAGTTGCCGCTGTAATCGATGGCTTCGGGCGAACTCCAGAAGGTGATGCGATCCAGGATGCCCGTGTCGGGTTCGATCGGTTCGTGCGAGAAACGGAAAACGTAGCGGCGCTGTCCTTCGTCGACCTCCTCGACCTGCATGCCGCCGCGATTGAGCGTGAAGCCCAGGCGGCGCCATACGCTGTCGGGCTGGTCCTCCACCGCGAGGTACAGGCCGGTCGGCCCGAATCGGATCTGCGATCGCGACTGCTCGGCGACCGAGCTCGGCTGGACTTCCGGCGGGCGCTCCTGTTCGCCCTGGGCAGCCAGCTCGGGCAACGAATAGCCGGGCACGTCGTAGATGTTGCGAGTACGCGGCTGGTCGAGCCCGGGCGGCGCCTCGATCGGTTCGATCTCTTCGCTGGACACGTACACCGGGTCGCGCTCGCTGCCGAAGCAGCCGGCGAGGAGCAGCGTCATGGCCAGCGAGAGGATGGAGATGGTTCGGGTTCGAGTCATACCCCTTGGAATCCGGTCAGATTGGGTAACGAGTTCCGCTGCACCCCCGGGAGCGTCCTGCAAACGCGTACGCTCCGGGTTGGACAGCGGCAGTGTGGAAAAACAGCCACGCAGTTTAGGCAACATGGCGGCTCCCGTCCAGCGAGGGCCATCGGCAAGCTTGGCTGCCGGCGTTCGAATCAATGCGTTCCATGCTCGGTTTCAGCGCGACAATACGCGCCTGCAACACCCTCCGACGAAAGCGGTATGAAGCACCAGGAGCGCTTGCGGACCCCCGGGGGCGCAAGTATCCTGACTTGCATCGCATTGTAACCCATCGGCGCCCGGCATCGGGCCGGCGGAACTTCACAAACCACTGATTAAACGAATATTTTACTTTTGATGAGTACATCCAACATCACGCTGAGCTCGCCCGAACTGGAAGCCACCGGCGGCCGGGCCATCCGCCTCGACGAATTCGCCGGCAAGCCCGTCGTGATCTATTTCTATCCGCGCGACAACACCCCGGGCTGCACGAAGGAGGGCGAGGCGTTCCGCGACCTCCACGACGAATTCGCCAAACTGGACTGCCGGATCCTCGGCGTCTCGCGCGACTCGCTGAAGAGCCACGAGAAGTTCGCCGAAAAGCACGGCTTTCCCTTCCCCCTGATCGCCGACCCCGACGAGACCCTGTGCCGGCAGTTCGACGTGATCAAGGAAAAGAACATGTACGGCAAGAAGGTCATGGGCATCGAGCGCAGCACCTTCTTGTTCGATGCCGACGGAAAGCTCGCTCGCGAGTGGCGCAAGGTTCGCGTTCCCGGCCATGTCGAGGAAGTGCTCGACGCCGTTCGCGAACTGGCCTGACCCCTGAACCTCCAAGCCCCGGAGACCAATGCCATGGCGGAACGCCCGCGCCTGTACATCCTCGACACCAACGTTCTGATGCACGATCCCACGGCGCTGTTCCGCTTCGCCGAGCACGACATCTTCCTGCCCATGATCGTGCTCGAGGAACTCGACCGGGCCAAGAAGGGCGTATCGGAGGTCTCGCGCAACGTCCGGCAGGTGAGCCGCTTCATCGGCCAGATGATGGAATCCGGGGACAATCTCGACGAGGGCATCGCCCTGTCCGAGCCCGAAGGCCTGCGGCTGCAGGTCGGCACGGGCCGGCTGTATTTCCAGACCGAGCCCTTCGGCAACGGCGAGGAATTGATCGGCGACCGCGGCCTGGCCGACAACGAGATCCTGCTCGCCGCGCTCAACCTCAAGCACCGCCACGAAGACCGGCAGGTCGTCCTGGTTTCCAAGGACATCAACCTGCGCATCAAGGCCGCCATCCACGGCATCCACGCCGAGGACTACTTCAACGACCGCGCGCTCGACGACCTGAGCCTGCTCTATTCCGGCCTGCGCGAGCTCGACAACAGCTTCTGGGAGCAACGCGACACGCACGATTCCTGGACCGAGAACGGCCGCACCTTCTATCGCCTCGGCCGAAGCGAGGACGACGAGTGGTATCCCAACCAGTGCCTCCGGCTCGACGACGACAACGGTCTCGAGGCCATCGTGCGGGAAGTCGAACGCGACAGCGTAATCCTCGAGGTGGCCCGCGACTACTGCCGCTCGCAGCACGGCGTGTGGGGCATCCACGCCCGCAATCCCGAGCAGAACTTCGCGCTCAACCTGCTGATGGATCGCGAGATCGATTTCGTCACCCTGCTGGGCACCGCCGGCACCGGCAAGACCCTTCTGGCGCTGGCGGCCGGCCTGTCGCAGACCCTCGACGACAAGAACTACCGCGAGATCATCATGACCCGCGCGACGGTCTCCGTCGGCGACGAGATCGGCTACCTGCCCGGCACCGAGGAAGAGAAGATGACGCCCTGGATGGGCGCGCTGACCGACAACCTCGAAGTGCTGACCGAAAGCGACACCAGCAGCGGCGACTGGGGCCGGGCCGTCACCAACGAACTGGTGGCCTCCCGCGTGAAGATCCGCTCGCTCAATTTCATGCGCGGGCGCACCTTCCTCAATCGCTACCTGATCATCGACGAGGCGCAGAACCTCACGCCCAAGCAGATGAAGACCCTGATCACGCGCGCCGGCCCGGGCACCAAGATCGTCTGCCTCGGCAACGTGGAGCAGATCGACACGCCCTACCTGACCGAAACGACCTCCGGCCTGACCTTCGCGGTGGATCGTTTCAAGAACTGGCAGCACGCAGGCCACATCACGCTCAAGCGCGGCGAGCGCTCGCGCCTGGCCGACTTCGCGTCGGAACAACTCTAGCGGTGGCGCAAACGCGCCGCCGGGTCCGTACCCCCTTGTGAGGAGAAGG
>JAASTB010000255.1 GCA_021767625.1 Wenzhouxiangella sp. | reverse complement strand
CCGGTCATATGGCGCTCGGCAATGCGCCGGATGGGATCCGGCATGGTCGCGGAGAAAAGCGCCTTCTGGCATGAAGCCGGGATGCGCTCCATGACATCGCGCACTTCGTCGATGAACCCCATGCGCAGCATCTCGTCTGCCTCGTCGAGTACCAGGGTCTGGAGCTGATCAATGCGCAGCGTACCCTTGCCGAGGTGATCGATGACCCGCCCCGGGGTGCCCACGACAACGTCCGGTCCGCGCTTGAGCCCGTTCAGTTGCGGCGCATACGCCTGGCCGCCGTAGATCGGCAGCACGTGAAATCCGCGAATTCCCTGGGCATAGCGATGAAACGCTTCCGCGACCTGGATCGCCAGCTCGCGGGTCGGGGCCAGCACCAGGGCCGCCGGACGCGCCTGTCCCAGTTGGAGTCGGGCCAGGATGGGCAACGCGAACGCCGCCGTCTTGCCCGTTCCCGTCTGGGCCTGGCCGAGCACGTCGCGCCCGGCCAGCAGGGCCGGGATCGTCGCGGCCTGGATCGGCGAGGGAGCCTCGTAGCCAAGCTCTCGCAACGTGGCGAGCAGTTCGGGAGGCAGGCCGAGCCCCTCGAAGTTCGATCCGGAATCAGCGGAATCGGACATGGCAGGAGATGACGGCAAGCTTGCCGCCAATGGCGTAAAGGGGACCGAGCTGGCGAATGGACAACTTCAGAGTTTCCTTGGTGGATGAAAAACCATCGGACGGAGTGTAAGCGAGATGGAGGCCTGGCGCGAAGACTGGAGCTGTCGTCACGGTGGCCAAACCAGGACTCGGGGGCGCATCTTGTCCGGAGTGGATCGTGCATTGCAGGGACGCAATCCACGAACGGGGGCGAGCGCGTAGAATGCCTCCACGATGGCCCACCCGATTCGCAACCGAGTGATGCATGCAGCCAGCCCCAGCCGGTGGTCCGAATGAACATGTCTTCCGGCTCGAATCCCGCAGAGCTGCGCGCCCGGCTTGTCGAGAGCGCTCAGAGACTGCAGCGCGGGGATCTGCCCGGGGCAGCGAAGGCCTGCGACGCGTTGCTCCGGCTCAGCCCCGACGAACCCGAGGCGCTGCACCTGGCCGGCCTGATCGCCCACCGTCGCGGCGATCTCGCACAAGCCCGTGCCCGGCTGGAACAGGCCGTGAACGGCCAGCCCCGGATGGCCCGCTTTCACAACAGTCTGGCCGTGGTGCTGCGTGACCTCGGAGAGGCGGAATCGGCAAGGAAAGCGCTCGAGCAGGCGATCGAACTCCGGCCCGGCTTTGCCGGCGCCTACTTCAACCTGGGTCTGGTCAACGAAGACCTTAACGACTACCCGGGGGCACTTTCCGCCTACGAGACCGCCTGCGAGCACGACGCTGACATGGCCGGCGCGCATCATGCACGCGGCATGGTACTGCAGATGCTGGGGCGACTCGACGAAGCCCGTGACGCCTTCGCCACGGCGCTGGAGATTCAGCCGGCCTATCCCGAGGCCCAGTTTCACCTCGCCCATGCCCGCCGGGCCGAATCCGCCGACGATCGTCAGCTGGCTCGCATCGAAGCGCTGCTGGCCCGGCACGAGTGGCCGCCGCGCGAGGCCGCTTGGCTGTATTCCGCGTTGGGCAAGCTCAACGACGACCTAGGCCGCCACGATCCGGCATTCGAGGCATACCAACGCGCCAACCGCAGCACTGAAATCAGCCACGACCCGGAAGCCAGGGATGAATGGGCGCAGCGCCTGATCAACGCATTTCCCTCCGATCGCCTTGAACAAGACAGCGGTGCCGCGCTGGAACGTGCAGACCGAATCTTCGTCGTCGGCATGCCCCGCTCGGGCACGACCCTGCTGGAAGCCATGCTGGCCCGCCATCCTGAAGTCGCCGCCGGCGGCGAGCGCATGGAACTCCAGGCGGTTCTCACCCAGGCCAGCGAATCGCTCGGGCTGAGTGAACCCGGACACTGGGCAGCAGCCGAGCCCGACTGCCTGCGCCGTGCTGCGACCCTGCTCGACCGGCAGCTCGAGGCACCGACCTCCGCCTCCATGCTGGTCGACAAACTGCCGGGCAATATCTGGCGCCTGGGACTGGTCGGCCTGCTCATGCCTCGCGCACCGGTCCTTTTCGCGTGGCGCGATCCCCGCGACGTGGGTCTCTCCTGCTACTTCACGCGCTTCAGGAAGGGGCAGAACTTCAGCTACGACCTGTATCACTGCGGCCGCCAGATTCGCACCGTCTACCGCCTGACCGAACACTGGCTGGAGGCGCTGCCCAACCCGGTCGCGGTCGTTTCCTACGAAGCCCTGGTCGACGACCCGGAAGGCACGCTGCGCAAGGCGATCGACAGCTGCGGCCTGGATCAATCGGACATGACCCGCGACCACACCCTTGAACAGGAGGTGGTGACCACGGCGAGCAGCTGGCAGGTTCGCCAGGGCGTCTATCGGCGGGCCGTGAACCGATGGCGCCACTACAGGCAGCACCTGGGGCCGCTCCTTCAGGGTCTCGGATCAACGACATTGAACGGGCCGCCTGGACGCTGACGCGGCGGCAATTCGACCCCTCCCGCATTGGCTGCGAGACCACGCTGCTGATCCACTAGGCGGTGCTCGAGGACTTTATCGACTACAACAAACTTCCGCGAGATCGCCGACCGGCTGCACCCACCGCTCGCCCTACCCCCTGCTCCACTGCCTGATCGACAAGCAATCACTGCTGCCAATGACTCTCCGGCATCCGCCCGATGTGAATCCGCGCGGTCAGGCGGATTGCAGGACGAACCAGAAACTGGAAACTGCCGATGATGAACAGCCAGATGGCGGCGGTTTCCAGATCGGGGAACAGGAAGAAGACGCTTCCCACCAGAAACCAGATGGCGATGAGAAAATCGTTGAAAATACTCAACACCTCGTACCGACGGCGAATCACGAGCTGCTCTCGGCCGATCGTGAACGTCAACGGCTGATCAACGTCCTGGTTGCTGTCCATGATTAGACCTGAGTATTCCTGCGTAAGGAACAACGATCATAACGGCAGTGCACATTTCACGCAGATAATCGACCGGATGTCACCATGGAGGACGCACTGAAGGGCCCGGAAGCGTCGCGCCAGCAACGGCCGTGGCAGCGACTGACGCCCCGGGGCGCTCCGAACGGCCGAGGGATTGGGTAGACTGGGCGTTTCGCGTTGCGGTTGGCCGGACGGCCGATAGCCTGTGTTCAAGAAATTCGTCCTCAATCATCGCCGCCAGATGGCCGCCGGCGAGGGCCCGGGCGGCACCAGCCAGCGCGTGCGCGCCTGGCTACAGCGTTCCGGCTGCCTGACTTTCAAGCGCGAGCCCATCGCACGCGGTATCGGCATCGGCCTGCTGGTCGGCCTGACCCCCACGGTCGGCCTGCAGACCATCATGATGCTGGCAGGCTGCCTGCTGGTGCGCGGCAACTTCCCGGCCGCCTTCGCCATCTCCTGGGTCAGCAACCCCTTTACCCTGCCGCCGATGGTCTACGCCTATCACCAGCTCGGGAAGTGGCTGTTTGGCTCCTGGGCGCAGACCCTGTTCGAGGGATCGGACGCCATCGACGACGCACTGATCGCCGTGCTGAGCACGGCGCTGGGTACGGCCCTGATCGCCATTCCCATCGCGCTGATCGGTTATTTCGCCTCCCTGGGTATATCGGAAGTCTGGCATCGCCGGCGCCACAGGGCCCGCGAGGAACGCCGGCAAGCGGCGCGGCGGGAACGCGAATCCTGAATCGAGGCCCCCGGATTCGCGGGATATACGCGCGGCTCGGCGAGCACGGCTTGATGAATCCGGGGCAAGCGTGCTGGAAGCTAGCCCGGGCAGCCGGGCCTCAAGGTGCATCGAGGGTTTGCGGTAAGACAATGGCCTCGTAGGTTCTCTGGTCCCAGTCGTGGGGATCCAGATCCGAAACGCGCTGCAGACGCACCT
>JAASTB010000254.1 GCA_021767625.1 Wenzhouxiangella sp. | reverse complement strand
GCGCGAGCCCGCCAGGACTGCACGTCGGCCCGGGCGGATTCGCCCGTGATCCACTGCGAACGGCCATCGGCACCGGCGGTGAAGCCGTCGAGACTGACGGCCAGCTTGACGCGAACCCAGGGCCGGCCGCGCTCGTGACGACTGACGAAGCCGCGGTTGAGCGCCCGGGCCGCCTCTTCCATAAGGCCGGTGCGCACGGTGATCCCGGCACGGGCGAGGATATCGTGTCCCTTGCCCGACACCCGGGCGTCGGGATCGGGCATGGCCGAAACCACCGACGTCACGCCGGCTTCGACCAGGGCGTTCGCGCAAGGCGGCGTGCGGCCGTGATGAGAGCAGGGTTCGAGGCTGACGTAGGCCACCGCTCCCCGCGCCCGGACGCCGGCTTCCTGGAGGGCGAGCGTTTCGGCGTGCGGCTCGCCCGCGGCGCGGTGCCAGCCGCGGCCGACGACTTCCCCGTCGTTGACGATCACGCAGCCGACGACCGGATTCGGATCGGCCGTGAATCGCCCCTTCTCCGCCAGCCGGAGCGCCTCGGCCATGAATCGATGATCGTTGGCGGTGAAATTCATGGTTCGGGTTTCAGGGTTCGGGTTTCAGGGTTCGGGTTTCAGGGTTCGGGTTTCAGGGTTCGGGTTTCAGGGTTCGGGTTTCAGGGTTCGGGTTTCAGGTTTCAGGTTTCAGGTTTCAGGTTTCAGGAAAAAGACGGGGTTCCGGGTTCGGGGTTCGGGGTTCCGGCGGCGGCCGAGTGCCTTGCGGGGCGGCTCCGCCGCTCAAGGCAAACGCAAGACCGAGAGCAGTCGTCTGTCTGGCACTCGGGGATCGCGGCGAAGCCGCCCCCGAAGGTCTCGCTTGCCGACCTGTAACCTGAAACCTGAAACCTGAAACCTTCACTTGTCTTCTTCATCGAGCAGAGAAATCTGGCGGCGGTCGATGACGCCCGGATTGTCGCGCTCGAGCTTTTCGATCTCCTCGCGGAAGGCCTGCACGTCTTCGAACCGGCGATAGACGGAGGCGAAGCGAACGTAGGCGACCTGGTCGAGATGGGAAAGCTCGGCGGCGACCCAGTCGCCCAGCTGCTGGCTGGAAATCTCCGGATCCTCGAGCGTACGAATCTCGCGGACCAGCTTGCGGATGGCCCGCTCGACCAGCTGGGTCTCGACCGGACGCTTCTCGAGCGCCTTGACCATCCCGCGCCGGAGCTTGTCCTCGTCGAAGGCCTCGCGCGAGCCGTCGGCCTTGATCACGTTGGGCGCCTTCAGCGCCGGCGTCTCGAGGGTATTGAAGCGCGCCCCGCACCCGGCGCACTCGCGCCGCCGACGAATCTGGAAACCGTCGGAAGCCAGCCGCGAGTCGACCACGCGGGTGTCGGTGTGATTGCAGAACGGGCACCACATGCCGGTTCAGTTTCCGCCTGTCTCACGCCAAGGCGCAAAGGCGCCAAGGTCGCCAAGAAATGCTGAAAGACCATGATGAAGATCGGACATCGGAGCAGGAGCCTTGCAGTCCCGACAAAGACGTTGTTTCTCGATTCCGTTATTCACTTGGCGTCCTTGGCGCCTTCGCGCCTTGGCGTGAACCTTTAATCTTCGTAGACCGGATGTTTGCGACAAAGGGCGAGAGCCGACTCCTTGACCCGCTGCTCGACGGACTCGTCGCCCATATTGTCGAGGACGTCGCAGATCAGCCCGGCCAGCTCGCGGCAGTCCTGTTCGGTGAATCCGCGCGTGGTGCAAGCCGGCGTGCCGATGCGCAGGCCCGAGGTCACGAAGGGCGAGCGCGGCTCGCCCGGTACCGTGTTCTTGTTGACGGTGATGTTGGCCCGGCCCAGCGCGGCTTCGGCGTCCTTGCCGGTGATGTCGGCGTCGATCAGGTCGATCAGGAACAGGTGGTTGTCCGAGCCGCCGGAGACGACCTTGTAGCCGCGCTCCATGATGACGCCGGCCATGGCCCGGGCATTGTCGACCACCCGCTGCTGGTAATCGCGGAATTCCGGCTCCAGGGCCTCCTTGAAGGCCACCGCCTTGGCCGCGATCACGTGCATCAGCGGGCCGCCCTGGCAACCCGGAAAGACCAGCGACTGGAACTTCTTGATAAGACCCTCGTCCTCGCCCGAAGCCAGGATGATGCCGCCGCGCGGGCCACGCAGGGTCTTGTGCGTCGTCGAAGTCACCACATGCGCGTGAGGCACGGGATTGGGATAGACGCCGGCAGCGATCAGCCCGGCGATATGCGCCATATCGACCATGAACCAGGCGCCCACTTCATCGGCAATCTTGCGCATGCGGCCCCAGTCGACCACCCGGGAATAAGCCGAGAAGCCGCCGATGAGCATCTTCGGCTGGTGTTCGCGGGCCAGCTCGGCCATCCGCTCGTAGTCGATCTCGCCCGATTCGCGATCGAGACCGTAGTGAACGGCATTGAACAGCTTGCCCGAAAAATTCACCTTGGCGCCGTGGGTCAGATGGCCGCCTTCGGACAGGTCCATGCCCAGGATCGTGTCGCCGGGCTTGAGCAGGGCCATGTAGACGGCCTGGTTGGCCTGGGAGCCCGAGTGCGGCTGCACGTTGGCGTAGCCTGCGCCGAACAGCTTCTTGACGCGCTCGATGGCCAGGTTTTCCGCGATGTCGACGAACTCGCAGCCGCCGTAATAGCGCTTGCCCGGATAGCCTTCGGCGTACTTGTTGGTCAGCACCGAACCCTGTGCTTCCATCACGCGCGGGCTGGCGTAGTTCTCCGAGGCGATCAGCTCGATGTGATCCTCCTGGCGCTGCTCCTCGGAGCGCATGGCCGAGGCCAGCTCCTCGTCGAATCCGGCAATGGTAAAAGTCTTGTCGAACATGGATCGTCGATTCCGGGTTGAATAACCCCGTAATGGTAGCACCAAGCGCTTGGATCTCAGCCTCCGGAACCGTTCGGGATTCGGGGAAGACAGCGGCCCGGCCTACCGCGGCGCAGCCGCCCCGCAATGGGCAGACGCGCCGCCCGAACCCGGAACCCGGAACCCCGAACCCGTCTTTCCCTGAAACCTGAAACCTGAAACCTGAAACCTGAAACCTGAAACCTGAAACCTGAAACCTGAAACCTGAAACCTGAAACCCGAAACCCACCACCAAAGCAAAGGGGCACAATCCTCCGACCGAACCACCCAACCCAACGACGCCCGCCAGCTCCGAAACAGAACTTGATTCCGGTCAACTCCACACCCGCCGCCAGGCCCTAGACTGCGCCCCGACAACATACCCCTAACCGCCCCGATGGAGGCACGCAAATGAACCACAAGAAGATCATGCTCACGGCCACGCTGGCCCTGTTCTCCTTCAACGCGCTGGCGCAGTCCCAGGGCGACTGGCTGGTCCGGCTGGGCGTCGGCTATGTCTCGCCGGACGTCGACAGTTCCAACCTGGTGTTCGAAGACATCGAACTGGCCGACTACCGCGTCGACGTCGACGCCAACACGCGCCCGATCATCAACTTCACCTACATGGCCACCGACAACCTCGGCGTGGAACTGCTCGCCGCCTGGCCGTTCGACCACAGCGTGGAAGGCGACGGTGCCCTGTCGGCGCTGGGCAAGCTGGGCAGCACCAAGCACCTGCCGCCGACGCTGAGCCTGCAGTATCACTTCCGCCCGGACCAGACGTTCCGTCCCTACGCCGGCGTGGGCCTGAACTACACCAAGTTCTTCGACGAGCGCACGACCCAGTCCCTGCACCAGGGCATCATCGGCACCTCCAACGCCGCGCTCGGCACCGACTACTCCGGCGGCAGCACCGAGATGACCATCGACGACTCCTTCGGCATCGCGCTGCAGCTGGGCGCGGACGTTGCGCTCAACGACGCCTGGTTCCTCAATTTCGACCTGCGCTGGATCGACATCGAGGCCGACGCCGAGCTCAACACCACGACCGTCGACGGCGGCGGATTCGAGGTCG
>JAASTB010000253.1 GCA_021767625.1 Wenzhouxiangella sp. | reverse complement strand
CCTGACCATCGACCCGCACGGCGAGTGGCTGTGGTACACGGGCATCAAGATGGATACCAACCGCGGCGAATTCTTCGACCAGGGCACGGGCTTGAACTTGCCGCTGGCGCACGACTCGACGGTTCGGCCGATGCTGGGGCGCTTCGACCTGGGTGCCGGCGGCGGACCGGCGGAGCCCGGGGTTTCGGGTTTCTCCAACGGCCGCATCGACGCCGACAATGCGGATTCGCCTTCGGCCATCGTGTTCAGTCCGCGCGGCGACTACGTGTTCGCGGCCATGCAGGGCAACGACTTCGTGATGGTCTTCGACGACCTGGCGATTCGCGACGGCGGCGGCCGCACGTCGCTGGCCCGGCTGGGTACGGGTTCGGCGCCCCGCGGCCTGGCCTTCGATGCGAGCGCCGAGACCCTGTGGGTGCAGAACTTCATGAGCCGAGATGTCTCGCGCATCGACGTGAGCGCCTTCCTGGCCGACGGCAGCCGGCAGTTTCCGGCCGGCGAGCACGCCACGGCGACCGGCGAACCGCTGGGGGCGGGGGTGGCGGCCGGCAAGCGGCACTTCTTCTTCGCCGGCAACCATCCCGAAGGCGACAACGAGATGAGTTTCGAGGGCTACATTTCCTGCGCCAGTTGCCACCTCGACGGCCGCCACGACGGCCGGGTCTGGGACTTCACGCAGCGCGGGGAAGGCCTGCGCAACACCACCGACCTGCGCGGCCGCGCGGGCATGGGTCACGGCAACGTCCACTGGACCGGCAATTTCGACGAGATCCAGGATTTCGTCCTCGATATCGTCAACGAATTCGACGGCGGCGGTTTCCTCCCCGACGGCGAGTTGCCGCATCCTTCCCTGGGCAGCCCGAACGGCGGTCGAAGCGCCGCGCTCGACGAACTGGCCGCCTACGTCACTTCGCTGGCGCGCGAGTCCTTGCCCCGCAGCCCGTATCGTCAGCCGGACGGACAGCTGACCGCTCAGGCGGTCAACGGTCGCGACGTGTTCGAGTCGCTCGACTGCGGCAGTTGCCACGACCCGCTAGTTGGCTTTACCGATTCGAGCCTGGGTGCGGCCACGCTGCACGATGTCGGCACGATCCGGACGTCGTCGGGCACCCGCCTGGGCCAGCCCCTGACCGGCATTGACACGCCTTCGCTGTTCGGCGCCTGGGACGGCGCGCCATACTTTCACGACGGTTCGGCGGCCACCCTGGAGGAAGTTTTCGTCGTGGCCGGCGGCACCCTCTACCAGGCCGAGGATGCTGCCCTGGGCGGCGGCGCGAGCATTCCGCCTTTCCTCGAGATCAACTGGGACAGCACGTCCCACGGTTCGCTCGTGCAGTTCGGCAACGACGGTGACAGCGTGACCTTCAGCGGCGTCGACGGCGGCAGCGGCGGCAACGGCACGATCGAGTTGCGCCACATGCCCGGAAGCCCCGGCACGCTGAGGCTGCGCGTCAACGGCGCGGTGATCGAGGACCGAAGCTTCACCCAGCAGCGAACGCACTTCGAGTGGCAGCCGTTGCGCTTCGAGGACGTGCCGCTCAATGCGGGAACGTCCAACACCATCCAGGTGGAGCGATTGAGCGCCTCGAGCTGGCAGAGCCTGGGGCTCGACGAGATGCTGGTCAGCACCGCCGACGACCTGGCCTCGGCCGCGCCCCACCGGGTGGTGCAGACGCTCGCCCCCGACGATCGCGCCGACCTGCTGGCCTGGCTGCGGCAGTTGGATGGCCGGAATGACCAGGGGGAGATCGTGGATGGGGATTTGATCTTTCGGGATGGGTTTTGGTGAGGATCTAGGTTTCAGGGGTTCAGGTTTCAGGTTTCAGGTTTCAGAACAGCACTCGTCGCCCCGGGCCTGACCCGGGGCCTTCCATCGGTTGGCGCCTTCGGTGGGGAGGTCCCGGCTCTTCGCTTCGCTGCGGCCGGGACGATGCTTTGCGTCGAATTCGGGGTGGTGCTTCGTTTTTTGGTGTGGCTGAGGCATCATCTTGGGACGTTTGCCTTACGATTCGTGCATGGACCGGGCCGGTGATTCGCAACGTGTTTCCCTGAAGATCGCCAACGGGTTTCGTTTCGGCGAGTGGGAGGTGTTGCCGCGCGAGAACTTGCTCAGGCGCGGCAACGTGCGGCGCAAGATCGAACCCAAGGTGATGCGCCTGCTCGTGCTATTGGCCGGGCGACTGGACAAGCCGTGGTCGAAGGATGAGCTGATGGACGAGCTCTGGCCGGCCGCCGACGCCGGCGAGAGTTCGCTCACGCGGGCAGTCAGCGAACTGCGGCGTGCCCTCGACGACAAGCGCAGCGGGGCGCGCTACATCGACACCATCCAGAACGTGGGCTACAAGGCCATCGCCCCGCTGCGGCCGCTCGATGCGGCCACGGTGGCCGGGGCCGAGGGCTTGCGACGGCAGGCGCCCGAGCGCGACGGCAGCATCGAGGCGCTCGACATGGCCGCCTACCTGATCGCGCGGCGCAACGGCCGCGATTGCGTGGCGGCCCTCGATATCCTGCGCGACACGATCGAGTGTCACCCCGGGCTGGCCGAGGCGCACGCCATGATCGGCGTGGCCGAGCGCCTCGTGCAGCTCTACTGCGATCGACCCACGGCCGTGCACGCGAATCGATCCCGGCAGGCGGCCGATCGGGCCGTCGAGCTCGATCCGCACTGTGCGCTGGCCTGGAGCGTGCTTGCCAGTCTCGACCGCGACGAATGGCGATGGGGGGCTTCGCTGGAGCGCTTCGAGCGGGCGATGGCGCTCGATGACGATAACGCCTTCATCCTGCACGACTACGCGGAACTGCTCTGGAACCTGGGCCGCATCGACGAGGCCGAGGCGGCGATGAAGCGTTGCTGCGAGATCAATCCGGTCGGCGCCGGTGAGCGCTTGATCCACGGCTGGATCGGCCTGCATCGCGACGATGCGTCGGCATGGCAGCAGTTGACCATGGCCCGGCAGCTCGGCTGCGATGCCGTGTTCGCCGACAACCTCGAGTGCTTCCTGCTGCATCGCGCCGGATGGTCGCAGGCGGGTGTCGAACGCTGGCACGAACTCAATGCACGCCGGCGGGACGATCGCTTCTGGATGTGGCCGCGCCTGCTGCTCGACACGCTCACCGGCAGCGGCGACGGCTCGCGGCTCGTGCAGTCGATCGAGCGCCAGGTGGTCGACCGCGAGATCGATGCCGGCGTGGCCGTGTTCATCCTCGACCTGGCCGGAGAGCTCGACCGGGCCTTCGACACCGCCGGCCACGCCCTGGAAGACCGAAGCCTTTTCATCGTCGACCTGTGGCTGGATGAACGACGGCCATTCCGCGAGGACCCACGCTTCGATACATTGCTCCGCAACGCCGGCCTGAACGAAGAAACCTGCCCACGGCTGGCCGCTGAACAAACACCCTGACCAAGCCCCCGAACCGACGCGCAGCGTCGTCCCGGCCGCAGCGAAGCGGAGAGCCGGGACCTCCCCGCCGAAGACGCCAACCGATGAAAGGCCCCGGGTCAGGCCCGGGGCGACGAGTGCCCTAAGAACCCCCTAGGAAACAAAACCAGCCTCACTTTCTCTTCAAGTCGCCAAGCTAACCGAAATCTAACCTTTTCCTCGCAAGCACCCGTATCGCGTTGGGCGATGCGGGAAAGAACGATTGCCTTCAAGACGAGGAGAAGACAATGCATTGCAACCGTAACCGGCTCTCTCGAGCGATCAGGCTGGGTCTGACCGCGGGCCTGATCGGCTTCAGCGCCATGGCCTGGTCACAGGACAGCGACACCGAGTCCGAACAGAACGAAAGCCAGGATCAACTGCGCGAAGAGCAGCAGCGCGAAGAGCAGGCGCGGCTCGATCGCGTCGAGGTCACCGGCTCGCGCATTCGCCGCATCGACGTCGAGGGGCCCAACCCCGTCCAGATCTATGACCGCGACTACATCGACTCCACGGGCGCGCAGACCGT
>JAASTB010000022.1 GCA_021767625.1 Wenzhouxiangella sp. | reverse complement strand
TGCCACCAGCTGGCTCATATCCAGAACGACGAGAACGGCGCGCCGGAATTCTACTCCGGCGGCGCCAAGCTGATGCCCCTGCCGGGAGAAAACGGCAAGCTCGACGCATCGACGGTGGCGGCGACCATCGACGGCGCCGGCAGCCACGGGGTGCACAACGTCAAGCCCTCGGTGGTCTCGATCACCCAGGCCACCGAGTGCGGAACGACTTACCGGCCCGAAGAGATTGGCGCCATTGCGCAGGCCACCCACGAACGCGGATTGCATTTGCACATGGACGGCGCGCGCTTCGCCAATGCCGTTCACCACCTCGACTGCCACCCCTCCGAAACCACCTGGAAGGCCGGTGTCGACGTGCTGAGTTTCGGCGCGACCAAGAACGGAGCGCTGACTGCCGAGGCGATCGTCGTGTTCGGTCACCCGGAGTGGCTGGAGGGCATGGAGCGACGACGCAAGCGCGCCGGCCACCTGCTTTCGAAGATGCGCTACGTATCGGCGCAGTTGCTGGCGATGCTCGACGACGATCTCTGGCTGACGCTTGCCGGCGCCGCCAACGCACGGGCCGCGCAGCTGGCCCGCGGCATCGAAGCCGACCCGCGGGCATCGCTGCACTGGCCGGTGGAATCCAACGAGGTGTTCATGAAAGCGGAACCGGAAAAGCTCGCGGCGCTCAAGGCGCAGGGCTTCCAGTTCCACATCTGGCCCGGCCACGACGACCTGGCCCGACTGGTCTGCTCCTGGGCCACGACCGAAGAGCAGGTTGCCGAATTTCTCCAAGCGCTGGATGAATAGCTGCAGGCAACGCGACCCGGATTGGGACTATTCGCCCAACCGGCCAACCAGCTAACCAGCCAACATCACTCCAGGTGCTTTCCGCCCGTCCAACCACCTTTCTTGAGGACGCGGTCGCCGAGCGCCCTGGGGCCCTCTTCGAGGTCGGTGGCCATGGAGTCGTTCCAGCGATTGAGAAAGCCGTAGAGGCAGACGGCCGCCAGCAGTTCGACGATCTGCTCCTCGCTCCAGTGCGCCTTCAGGCGGGACATGATCTCGTCGTCCACGGCATTGGGCACCGCGCCGGCAGCCAGGGCGAAATCGAGCGCTGAGCGCTCGGCCTCGGAGTACTGCTCGCTGGTCTGGTATTCCCACAGCGCGTCGAGCTTCTCCTGCGGCAGGCCGCTGATGCCGGCAGCCACCAGTGAATGCGCTTCGCAATACTGGCAGCCGGCCGCCCGGCTGGCGAAGTGAGCCAGCAGGCGCTTGAAGGCGGGATCGACGCTGCCTTCCGGATCCATGACCGCCGCCGTCAGTTCACCGAAGGCCCGCACGATCTGCGGACGCCGCTGGAGGGTGAGCAGACTGTTGGGCACGAAGCCCAGGATGTCTTCGAAGTGGCGGAATGTGTCGGCCAGCTCCGGGGTATGATCGGCGGGCAAGGGATCGATATGTGCCATGGAGAAAGACCTCCTGAAGTCCAAAAGGCCCACTATACCGAGGACGGAGGACGGAGGACGGAGCACTGAACCGACGCGAAGCGTCGTCCCGGACCCCGATCCGGGACCCCAAAACGAGGCTGCCACTTGACCGAAGGCCCCGGATCAAGTCCGGGGCGACGGTACTTGAGCCCTGAAACCTGAAAACTGAAAACTGAACGAAAATTTTCGGATGCCCCACGACCAGCCCGTCATCTCCGTCGAAGTCCCGGACGGCCACCGCTTCGAATTGATCCACGTGGCCGCAGACCGGCCGCGGGGAGCCCTGCTATTCCTGCCGGGCATGGGATTGAGTGCCCGCCTTTTCATCCGCTTCGCCCGGGCGCTCGCCCAGCGCGGCACCAGCGTCTTCATCCACGAATGGCGCGGCAACGGGTCGTCGAACGTTCGTGCCTCGAGGGACTCGAACTGGGGCTACCGCGAGCTCCTCGACGATATCGACGCCGCCCGGCAGGCGGTGACCGCACAGGCGCCCGGCGGCCACCTGATCGGCGGTCACAGCCTGGGCTCGCAGTTCGCCTGCCTGAGCGCGGCCATCGATTCGCGGGACTGTCTCGGCCTGATCGTTCTGGCGGGCGGCTCACCCTACTGGCGTACCTTTCCCCTGCCCATGAAAGCAGTCATGGTGACCATCATGTTCGCGTTTCCAACCCTGGGGACCCTGATCGGCTACTACCCCGGCAAGCGGGTCGGTTTCGCCGGCAACGAAGCGCGCGGCGTGATGGCGGACTGGGCGCGCAGCGCGCGCTCGGGACGCTATGCGCCCGCGGGTATCGATTTCGACATCGAGGCGAGGCTCCACGCAATGCGCCTGCCGGTCCTGGCGCTCGACATGGCCGACGACTGGTTCGTGCCGAGACGATCGCTCGACTGGCTGCTCGACAAGCTCGACGGCTGCGATATCACGAGGCGAACCGTCGAATCCGCCGAGCCCGGCGAAAAAGCCGACCACTACGCCTGGATGAAACGACCGGACCCGACGGCGGAAGCGATCAAAGCGTGGCTTGAAGAGAGCGAGACGCCCACGGAACCCTGAACCGACGCGAAGCGTCGTCCCGGACACCGAGCCGGGACCCCCAAACGAGGCTGCCACCTGAAAGAAGGCCCCGGATCAAGTCCGGGGCGACGGAGCCTGAGCCCTGAAACCTGAAACCTGAAACCTCAGTCTTCCAACATCGCCGCCACCAACCGGGCGTAAATGCGCTCCCTGAAAGTCGCCGGCTCGGCCAGCCCCAGTCGCTCGAGTTCCTCGACGTGTTCGCCCGGACGCCCCCTGAGCAGCGCGCGCGCCAGGCCGATCTTGTCGTCTGACAGCCGCTTGAGGCGCTCGAGCGCGGGAATCAGTCGCTGCTCGACCTCGGTGAAGTCACAGCCGAATGGATAGTCCGGAAACATCGAGCGGTGGTCGGTAAAGGCTCGCTCGAGAAACTCGGGTGTATTGAGCCGCGCTCGTTCCGGGATTCGCCAGCCGGGATCGAGCTTGCCGGCCTTTTTGGCGCGATCGACGAGTTCGTCCTGGAAGCGGGCGTCCATGATGTCGACCAGGGCCTTGATGCACTCCTCGTCGGTCCGGCCACGCAGTTCGGCCACGCCGTATTCGGTAACCACCAGGTCGCGCAGGTGGCGAGGGATCGTCGTGTGCGGATACTCCCAGACGACATTGGACGTGACCTCGCCGCTGCTGCGCGTGCGCGTCGAGCGCAGCATCAACACGGATCGCCCGTCGTCCATGGCGTGGGCCATGGCCACGAAGTTGTACTGCCCGCCGACTCCCGAAACGACCTGGTGATCGGCCAGGCCGTCGGAAACGGCCGCCCCTGTGGCGGTGACCATCATGCAGGTATTGATGAAGCAGGCGTGCCGGCGCTGGGCGACCTCGAGCGCCTCGGCGCCGCCATAAAGCTGGTTGATCCGGCCCACGCCGTGCATGCGGAAACGCGGGCGTTCACTGTCGTCGAGCTCGCGCAGGAAACGATAGAACTC
Organism: Wenzhouxiangella sp.; assembly: GCA_021767625.1. Taxonomy (GTDB): domain Bacteria; phylum Pseudomonadota; class Gammaproteobacteria; order Xanthomonadales; family Wenzhouxiangellaceae; genus Wenzhouxiangella. The sequence goes on along the minus strand of JAASTB010000022.1, from coordinate 11,765 downwards.
AGCGCTGCCAAGGAAGAAGCCGCCGTCCATGATCGCACCCTGCCCCGACTGTTCGACGGATTCCCCCGCATTGACCCGCCGCTGCAGCTCGAGGTTGTCGAATACCTCGCGCGTGAGGATCCCTGCCCGGTACAGGTGCATGAATCCGTCCATGAACATTTCGCTGGCACCGTAGATGCCTTCCTCGAAGGAACCGAGGTGTTCGAATCCCGCCGAAGGAGCATTGAGACGATCGACCAGCCGCCGGTAGGCCCTATTGTCGCGATGGCGGTGGATCATGGCGTTGACCAGCGCGTCACTGAGTGACCCGATGCCGATCTGCAGCGTGCCGCCGTCGGCTTGCAGTCGCGAGGCGTGCACGCCGACGGCGTGATCCTGCAGGGAGACGCGGGCCCGCGGCACGCCGAACAGCGGCTGGCGCGGATCCTCGTCGAGGATTTTATCGAAGAAATCCGGCTCGACGACGGCATCGCCGTGCATGAACGGCAGCTCCGGGTGCACCTGCCCCACGGCAAGCCAGGGCCAATCGGCGTCCTCGCGCAGGCGCTCGACCACGTCCAGGGTGACGTCGGGGTTGCAGGACAAGCTGTATCGGCCGTCGACCGGACCGGCCACCAGTTGCAGCAGCAGGTTGATGCCGCGATCGACCAGGTCCCTCGCCACGTGGGTGTAGTTGGAAGAGACGTAATGGCGCTGCATGACCGGATGACCCAGCGCGGCGCCGGACTGGAAGTAGAATTCCGTCACCTTGACGTTGTCCGGAACCCGGTCGAGGCGCTGGTCGCGGACGTAGTCCAGGCGCGGATAGTCCCGGCCGAACAGCCGCTCGACCGCGGGGTCCATCAACCGCTTCGCCAGCCAGTGCGAAGACTCCGGCAGGTCCAGGGAAAGCGCGGTGACGATCTCCAGCTGCAGTTCCGGGTCACGGCAGGCACGCCGGTACAAGGCGTTGACCAGGCGATTGGGCTTGCCCAGGCCCAGCGGAAGTCCAACCACGAGCCGCCTCCCGACTCGGTCGATGATGCGGTCGATCAGCTCGTCGTAAGACGTCGGCCCGTTGTCGGTCACGTTGGCATGCCCCTGCAGAAATGCAAATTGCGCCATGCAAGATGGCCCGAAGCCCATTATCCCCGGAGCGGCCCGCCCGGAACAATGAGTCGGCCGCTTCGCGTCGACCAGAAAACCACACCCAAGGCCGCCACTTCCCTAAAATGCATCTTCCTCACTCTTTATCGAAGCGGCCTGGCCATGCAGTATTACCCCCTCTTGAAGAACATCCACGTCTTGCTGGCTCTGACCAGCGGCATCGGCTTCGCCCTGCGTGGCTTCATCCGCCTCGTGCTGCGACAAGCGCTGGTCCACCGCTTCTGGAAGATAGCACCCCACCTGGTCGACACCCTGCTGCTGGCCTCCGGTGTCACGCTGTGGGTCGTTGTCGGGTGGCCCCTGATGTCCTGGTTGGGCGTCAAATTGCTACTGGTGCTCGCCTACATCCTGCTCGGTATCGCGGCGTTCAAGGCCCGGGACCGCTCGCGCGCCGTCGGCTTCTACCTGGTTGCGCTGTGCGTTTTCCTCGCGGTAGCCGCGCTGGCGCTTCACAAGCCGCTGTAAAAAACGTCCACCCATAAAAAAGCCCCGGCAGAGCCGGGGCAGCCAACAACGCATGAGTCGTCAACGGGAAGGGGGAGACTGACGACTCAAACGCCCATTGGAAAGCAAACCATCACTAGATCACCGGCGACTCACTGCACGGCGACGAACTCGTGGGTTCCTCTTTCCTGACCCCCACGGAGCGAACCCGATACGGCGGCGCCCGAGCCAGACGGCAGGAAGGCCATCAGGTACTCGACCGCGCCTGACTGCTCCAGGCGGTTGACGATGACGTGCGTGCCATCGCGATCGACGACCACTTCGGCATAGCCCCAGGGCCGCACGCCGCAGCCTGCGGCCTCTCCGGCGGAACCGCTGCCCGAGCCCTGAACCATCAGGGTCGGTGCACCGCTGCAGCTCTCGCCCGATGAGCCGCTTCCCGAGCCCTGCACCATCAGGGTCGGCGCACCGCTGCAGCTTTCACCGGCCGAGCCGCTGCCCGAACCCTGGACCAGCATCGACGAGCCGCCGCTGCAACTTTCACCGGCCGAGCCACTGCCCGAGCCCTGGACCATGAGCTGTCCGCCGGGCTGGACGGATTCCTTCGAGCTGCCGCTGCCGGAGCCCTGAACGAGCGTGCCGGAGTCGTGGCCCTGGTCGGATTCCCCGGCCGAGCCGCTGCCCGAGCCCTGGACAAGCAGGCCCATCGAAAAGGCGTCTTCGCCGGACTGAAGCACGGAGTACAGGGGAACCCTGGCGTAGCCGGCCGCGTCGATGGCGGCAGGCGAAACGCCGATCATCACGCCCTCCTCGCCGTGAACCGAGACGAGGGCGTGACCGTTCTTGCTCGATACCGCCACCCGCGTGTCGGAGGCGAAGGCGATGCCGCTGAGCATCATGGTCGCGAGAGCCACGAACATCACGGACAGGCGGGCGATGCCGGTGCCGCTTTTCTCGATGCCGGTGCCGCTCTTTTCGATACCGGTACCGCTCTTTTCAATGCCGGTTCCGCTGCGGCCGATTCCGGTGCCTGATTTCTCGATGACTCGTGCCATGGTGGCCTCCTTTGGAGTGCTCGAATGTGGTGAAATGCGATTCAGGAGGAAGCCCGTTCGGGGGCGCTCTCCCAGTAATACCAACCGACGCCGACGTGGCATTCGGGCGACTCGGAGGGCTTCTTTTCCTCGTCTTCCATGCAGTTCTCGACTTCGAGAATGTGCTTCTCGAGTACTGCCCTGATGCTCCTGCGCACTTCCTCCAGCCGATCGGCCGGAATACGCGTGGACCAACGGTCCTGCTGCAGCCAGGGAGCGTCGCTTTCCGCCACGCGGCTGGTGTTGTGAATGACCGACTTGCCCAGGCGATTGATGGCGAGGCTTCCCGCCTCGATCGCCGTCTTCTCCGAATCCTTGACGGGCTTGTAGACGGTGTCGACGAGTCGCACCTTCATGCCGTCGTCGAGCAATTGCACGTTGCCGCTCTCGAGCAGCCGCTCGAGCGCCGTCTGGGGCGTCACCGCCCGACCGGCTGCCCGGGTGACGAGTCGCTGGAAGGTGCCGTGGGGCCCGTGGATGAGAAGCTCATTCGGCTCCCCCGTTTCCGGGTTTGCGAAATCCTCGTCCTTGTTCCACATTTCGAGGATGGCCGCCTCTGAGCAGACGTCCGAGGGGACGTAGCTGCGATCCGGGTTTTCCTCGAAGGCCTTGATGGCCCGGCCGTCCATGCCGCAAAGCAGGGCCAGGGCCGACCGGGTAACCTTTCGATCCGGGTTTTCCTGCTGCAGGTAGTGCCTGGCTTCCTCGACGTAGACCTCACGGACGAGGTTGACCAGGGCGGCGCAGGACACGCGACCGATCGAGAAGCGAACGATCGGTCGGATCATCCGCATCATGGCTTCGACCAGCCAGCTGATGTCCTGGCCTTGCTGTTCGTGGGCGAGTGCCTGACCCATTTCAGATCTCCAAGAGTTGGGGTTTCTGGAAATGGAAGCCCTGGGCGTAGTCCACCTCTAGTTCACGCAGGGCGTCCACCTGACTCGATGTTTCCACCCCTTCCGCGATGACCCGGGCGCCGAGGCCCCGGCCAAGCGTCTTGATGCTGTCCACGATGGCGCGCTGGTTTCGATCCACGTGCACGCCGCTGGTGACCCCGATATCGATCTTGAGCAGATCGACGATGCCGGCGGCACAGAGGTCGAAACAGTTGACCCGACTGCCGAAATCGTCCAGCGCAATGAGCAGCCCCGCTCGTCGCAGGCGCTGCGCGTTCGACACCAGCGAAGACTTCTCCCGGCTGCGCCCGAACTCGATCAGCTCCAGGCAAATGGAATGCCCACCCTGGCAAGCCCGCCGCTGAAACTCGATCGCCGTCTCCACGAATAGCCGGCTGGTCAGCGATTCCGGGTGCGTGTTGATGCTCACGCGCGTCGGCCGGTCCTGGGCCAGCAGCCACGTGGCGACGCGGCGAAAGACCTCGAGATCGGTGCTGAGCACGGGACGCTCGAGATACAGGCGATCGACGAAATCGCCCGGCGACCAGTGACGGTGCATGCCGCGCGGCCGAATCAGGGCCTCGAACCACGGGTACTCGCTGCCGAACAGGTCGTCCTGGGCTTCGAGCGCACGAATCTCATGGACGGCGAACGTGCAGAAGTCCGTCGTGGCCTGTAGCGGCGCCGTGTGTGCTACTTGAGCGTCCATGAAATTTCCTCGTTTCTGGCGTTTGCCAATTTTGGTAATTGACAATATCGGCATTTGCCATAAATTGCAAGCGTCAATCGAAAAGAAATGCTCCCGACCGGCTTGTGGCCGGTCCGGCGCTTCCGCTACTGTTAACCTCTCGCGCCGGGTCGCCGAGCCGGGCACGAAAAAGAAAGGGCTGCTTTTCTCATGTTCTTCAAGGGTTTATGGATTCCGATCGCCCGCCCGGCCGTCCTGGCGTTGGTCTCGATCGCGGTGATCGGCTGCGGTCGGGGCGAAACGGACGCGGAAGCGGCGCAGAAGGTCTACCGGCACGCCATCGACGGGGCCCCGGCCAGCCTCGACCCCGCGCATGCGGACAATGTGTATGCCGCCACGCTGGTCAAGAACCTGTTCGACACGCTTTATCGCTACAAGTACCTGTCGCGCCCCTACGAACTGGCTCCCAACCTGGCCGAGGACTTTCCGGAGGTATCGGAGGACGGTCGGGTGTACCGGATCCGCCTGCGCGAGGGCGCGCGGTTCGCTGACGACCCGGCCTTCCCCGGAGGACGGGGACGAGCGGTCACGGCCGCCGACGTCGTCTATTCGCTCAAGCGGCACTTCGTCAACGAGACCCGCTCGCGCGGCGCCTGGTTGTGGCGCGACCGCATTGTCGGACTCGGGAACGGCGCCAGTATCGACAATGCCGACCAAGCGGTGGCGGGGCTGAAGGCGGTCGACGCGCGCACCGTGCGCATCGAGCTGACCGAGCCCTACCCCCAGTTCACACACACGCTGGCGATGGCTCTTTCAGCGGTTGTCCCACGCGAAGCCGTCGAACACTACGGGCGGGAGTTCGGCGTGCATCCCGTGGGCTCGGGCCCCTTCGTCCTCCGCCGTTTCGACGAGGCGATGGCCGTGCTCGAAGCCAACCCCCACTTCGACCGGGGACCCGTCGACCTGGCCGCGGAGGGCTTCGACCCGGAACGCCATGCCGGCTACGACCTGGAGCCCATCGACGGCAAGCCCTATCCGCTGGTCGACCGCATCGAGGTTCACTTCATCTCCGAACCGAGCGCGCGCTGGACGAGCTTCGCCTCCGACGGCGGCGCGGATGTCGTGATGGTGCCGCCCGAACTGGCCGAACGCGTTCTCGATAGCCGCGACCCTCTGCGCTTCAAACCCGCCATCCGAGAGCGTTACCGAACGCTCGCGGACCTGGAGGCGGGTTTCGTCTACCACGGCTTCAACATGGCCAACCCGGCTATCGGCCACAACGCCGATCCCGCGCGTGACCGCAAGAACCGCGCCCTGCGCTGCGCTATGCGCGACGCCTTCGACTGGTCGGCGCGAAACAAGGCGTTCTATCACGGCCTGGGCCGGGTCTTTCCCGGCGCCATCCCGCCCGTGCTGGCGGCATACGATCCGTCCCTCGAGGACGAATCGACAAGCCATCGACCGCAGCAGGCCCGGCAGCGCCTGCAATCGGCCGGCTGGACCCCCGACAGCCTGCCGCCCATGGTCTACGGCCTGGAAGCGAGCATCCAGCAGCGACAGATGTTCGAGCAGTTCCGGGCCTGGATGCAGGCGGTCGGGTTTGTCCCCGGGCGCTTCCAGCCCCGGGCGTTCGCCGGCTTTGGCGAGTACGCCCGCGCCATCGGTCAGCGGGAACTCGATTTCTTCCTGCTCGGCTGGACGCTTTCCTATCCGGACGCCCAGTACAGCCTGCAGCTGTTCTACGGACCCAACGCCGCGCCGGGCGCCAACAGCACGAACTACGACAACCCCGAGTTCGACCGCTTGTTCGAGCGCGCATCGACCCTGCCCGCCGGCCCCGAACGGACAGCCCTCTATCGCCGGCTCAATCGCATGGTTATCGACGACTGCGTCATCATCGGATCGCTGTCGCGCACCCGCCTGTACCTGTGGCACCCCGAGATTCGAATGCTGCCGGACCGGGAGATGGCCGGCGGCTACTTCCTGAGGTTCGTGGACGTGACCGAAGAACTTCCGTGAGCGTGTTCGGCAGCCGAGGCGGCTTTCTCCTCCGGCGGCTGGCCGCGGCTGCCGCGCTACTGCTTGGCGTGACCCTGGTCAGCTTCACCCTGACCGTCCACTTCGGCCCCGACCCGACCTGGGAGCAGCTGGGCCGCAACCCGACGCCCGAACAGATCGAGCAGGTTCGCCGCACGCTCGGCCACGACCGCGGATTCGTACTGCGGTACGCTGACTTCCTGTTTCGCCTGGCGCGCCTGGACCTCGGTCACGCGCTGGTCAGCGGCGAGCCGGTCGTCGACCTGCTCGCCCGCGCCGTTCCGGTCTCCCTCCTGCTGCTGGCGCCGGGATTCCTGATCGGAATCGCCCTGGCGCTTGCACTGGCCATGCTGGCCGCCTGGCGCCCGCGCGGCCTCGTCGACCGCTTCTGCGACGTTGCGTCCGCCGCCGGAATGAGCCTGTCGATCGTGATCATCGTGATCGCCCTCCAGGCCGTATTCGGGGTCTGGCTCGACTGGTTTCCCGCCCGGGGCTGGCGCGTCGACGGCTTCGCCTCCTACCTGCGGCACGTAACCGTTCCGAGCCTGGCCCTGATCGTTGCCGGGCTGGGCTACAACCTGCGCTTCTTCCGCTCGGTGTTCAGGAACGTCCTGCACGATCCGCCGGTGAGAACCGCACGCGCCTTTGGCTTCGGAGACGGCCGCATCGCGATTCGCTACGTGCTGCGAGCTGCCGCGCCGCCGATCCTGACGAGAATCCTGGTCGCCGTCCCGCTGATCGTGATTTCGGGCAGCCTGATCATCGAGAAACATTTCGGCATTCCCGGCATCGGCATGGTCACCTGGAACGCCGTGATATCGGGGGATCAGCCGGTGATGATGGCCGTCGTCAGCCTTTCCTCGATTCTCTTCGTGCTCGCCCTGTCGGCGACCGACTTGCTGACCGGCTTGCTCGATCCGAAGGTGCGCGGCGCATGACGGCTTCGGTCACGCTGCGCCGAAGCTCGGCCGGCCCGGAACGGCTGCCCTTCGCCGTCCTGGCAGCCTACCTGGCCGCCGCAGCCGGCGTTTGGTGCGGTCTGTGGGGCGGCGAGTGGTCGACCATCAGCGGCGCCCTGCGCGAGCCGCCTTCGCCCGAGCATTGGCTGGGCACGAACCGGCTCGGCCAGGACATCTTCGAACGCCTCCTCGCCGGCACGGCGACCGCCTTCGAAGTCGGCCTGCTGGTCGCCGTCGCGAGCGTGGCCCTGGGCGCGGTCCTCGGCGGAGTGGCGGGCTATCATGCCGGGCGTCGGGTCGACAGCCTCCTGACCTGGATGATCGGCACGATCGACGCAATCCCTTTCTACCTGTTCGTCGCGGCAATGGCTTTCGCCATGCGAGGCTGGCCCGGCGCCATGCAGCTGGCGATGATCCTGAGTTTCTGGACGCTGACCGCTCGCCTCGTTCGCACCGAGTCGATGCGGCTCAGGGAACGCGAATTCATTGCCGCCGCCCGGGCCAGCGGTTCGACGAACCGGAGAATCCTGTTCCGCCACATCCTGCCCAACCTGGCACCGCTGTTGCTCGTCCAGGCTTCACTGGCTTTCGTGGCGGCGGTGAAAGCCGAGGTCGTGCTCAGCTTTCTCGGCATCGGCCTGCAGGACTCGATCAGCTGGGGCATCATGATCGCCGAGGCGTCGCAGGAGATCCTCGCCGGACACTACACCAACTTCGTCGCCGCCTCGCTGGCGCTGTTCTTCCTCGTGCTGTCGATCAACAGGCTGAGCGACGGGCTGCAGGAACGCCTGGATCCCAGGGTCCGGCGAACGCCGGCGGAAAGACTGGCCTGACGACAGGCCTGCCATCCCTGCAGGGCGATAATGGACGACATCGACCGGAGCAATCCGAAAAGGGTGGAACAAAGGACATGAACAATCCCACAGCAAAATGGCCCGGACTGGTCCTTGCCGCGCTTGTCCTGGCGGCTTGCAGCGGCAACCTGCGCGAAGTCGTGGGCGAACCGCCGCAGGCTTCTCTCTACGGGCTTGAGCATCGCGACGACTCGATCGTGGTCGAGCTCGCACTTCGCAACGTCAACGACGCAGCGCTGAGCCTGTCCGGAACCCGACTCGAGCTGAGGCTCGACGGCGCGGCGCTCGCGGAGGGCGAGCGCCAATTGCCGCTGACGATCTCGGCCCGTGGCCGGGAGGTGATCCGTTTCGACCTGCCCGCCGATCCGGCCGGGAGGGAACGCCTGCGGGCGCTCGGGGCCGGGGACGTACAACGACTTCCGTGGACCATGGAAGTGAAACTCGAACTCGACGGCAGCCGCGATCGCTCGACGCGCGCCGAGGGCTGGCTCCACCCGGTGCCCGGCCAGGCGAATCGATTCCGCTGATCGACCTTTCGGGGCAGCCCTTGCGCATCCTCGCCCTGTTGCCCCTCGTCGGCCTGCTCGGCGCCTGCGGCGCGGACACCGACATCCAGCGCCATCGCATCGCGGTATTCGGCACCGAGACCACCGTGACGATCCGTTCGTCCGGCACGGCAGACACGGCCGCCGCCGTGGCCCGTGTCGATCGCGAACTGCAGCGCCTGCACCGCGACTGGCATGCCTGGGAACCCGGCATGCTGGGCGACGTCAATCGCGCCATCGCTGCAGGCAATCCGATCGCACTGTCGCCGCAAGCCGTGCGAATAATCGAGCAAGCCGCCCGGCTCGAACGCCGCAGCGGGGGACGGTTCAATCCGGCCATCGGCCGCCTTCTCGCGCTTTGGGGCTTCCATGCCAGCAGCCTGCCCGAGGGTCCGCCGCCGCCATCCGACGAAATCGAGCGGCTCGTGTCCCTGTCGCCCTCGATGTCCGACCTCGACATCCGCGACGGAACGCTCACCAGCCGCAACCCGGCCGTCCAGCTCGACTTCGGCGCCTACCTCAAGGGCGTGGCCGTCGAACGTGCGCTGCGAATCCTCGCCGAGGCCGGCATCGAGAATGCCATCGTCAACGCCGGAGGCGACCTCGGCGTCATCGGCACAAGAGGCCGCCGGCCCTGGCGCGCGGCCGTGGCGCATCCCGACGGCGAAGGCGGTCGCTTCCTGGGCACGGTCGAAGTGAAGGCGGGCGAGTTCGTCTTCACTTCGGGCAATTACCGGCGCTATCGCCAGAACGAGGGCATTCGGCACGGCCATATCCTGGATCCGCGCGACGGCTACCCGGCCGACCGGGTCAGCTCCGTGACGGTCATCCACGACGACGGTGGTGAAGCCGATGCGGCCGCCACCGCCCTGACAGTGGCGGGACCGGACGAATGGCTCGCGGTCGCGGCCGAGCTCGGAGTGGTCGCAGTGATGCGGGTGGAAGCCGACGGCAGCATCGTGGTGACGCCGGCCATGGACTCGCGCGTGACCTGGCGCGATCGGCCTGCCAGACTCCGGGTGGCTTCACTGCCGTGAGGACGCCCCCTCCCCGAAACGCTCGATCAATTCGGCCAGCGGCATGGGGCGCCCGAAGTAGAAGCCCTGCAGCATCTGGCAGCCGAGACCGGTCAACTGATCGGCCTGTTCGGCGGTCTCCACGCCCTCGGCCACGACCTGCAGGTGCAGGGCCTGCGCCATCTTGACCAGCGCTTCGACCAGGGCGCGCTGCTGGGGACTTTCGTTCATGTCCTGCACGAACACCCGATCGATCTTGATCTGGCTGACCGGAAACTTCTTGAGATAGGTCACCGAGGAATAGCCCTGTCCGAAATCGTCGATCGCCAGCCCCACGCCCTCGGCATTGAGCCGGCGAAGCAGGCGATGCTGTCGGGCCTTGTCGGGCATCAGAACCGACTCGGTAATCTCCAGCGTCAGCCGGTCGCGCGCCACGCCGCTGTCGTCGATGATCTCCAGCCAGTTCATGACCGTGCGGCGATCGTTGAACTCACGCGACGAACGGTTGATCGCCAAGCGGATGTCGAGGCCGCCGCGCTGCATTGCCACAAGGTCACGGCAACCCTGGCGCAGGACGAAGTCACCCAGCGCACGGATCACGCCGGTGCGTTCGGCAACGGGAATGAAATGCCCGGGCCCGACCAGTCCCCGACGCGGATGGCGCCATCGAAGCAGGGCCTCGACGGCCACCAGCCGGCGGCTCGCCGCATCCACGATGGGCTGGTAGTGCACCGCGAATTCCTGCCCGGCCAGGCCGCGCTTGATTTCATTGTGCAGGCGAAGATGCGATTCGGCCTGCTGGCGCAGCGAATCGTTGAAGAAATGGCTCGTGCCCCGGCCCGCTGCCTTGGCTGCATACATGGCGAGGTCGGCGTGCTTGAGCAAGTCGCTTGCCGACTGTCCGTCTTCGGGATAGACGGCGATTCCGATGGAGCCTTCGATGGTGACGTCATGCCCGTGAATCTGAATCACCGGGTGCAAGGCACGAAGCAACTTGTCTGCCACGATCTCCGCGTCGACCGGATCACCCAGCTCGTGCAGAAGCACCACGAATTCGTCGCCGCCGAAGCGGCCGACGAGGTCCTGGCCGCGCACGGCCGCCCGGATTCGCTCCCCGACCGCCTGGAGCAATTCGTCGCCGGCCTCGTGCCCCAGCGAATCGTTGATTTCCTTGAAGTGATCCAGGTCGATGAACAGCAGTGCGAAGCGACCCTGCCGGCGTCTCGACCAGTGGATCGCCTCGCCGAGCTGGTCCATGAAATACTGCCGGTTGGGCAATTCGGTGAGACTGTCGAAGCGCGCCTGGTGGCTGATTGTCGAGAGCGCACCCTGCAGTCGCCTGCGGCTGATCAGCAGACCGAATATCAGCAGGGCCAGCGCGAGGTTGAGGATCGAACCGCCCAGCCACTGCCATTGGTAGGAGCCCATCGGCGGCTCCCATCCTCCTTCGGCCGGGACCGCGGCCAGTATCCACCGGCCCACCGGCAATTCGACGGGCACGGTCACCGGGTCGAACTGCCACCAGTCGGCCTCTCCGAGGATCACACCCCCTTCCATACCCTTGCCGTCGGTGCCGCGAAGGCCGATGTGCCAGCGTTGCCCATCCATAAGGCCTGCGTCCCTGAACAGTCTTTCGTGATCGATCACCACCGAAATCACGCCCCAGAAGTCGCCCCCGTTGCGCTCATAGACGGGCACACGGCCGATCATGGCGCGGCCGCCCTGAACCAGGTCGACGGGCCCGTTGATCACGATGTCGCCTGCGTCGATGGCAGCCTGGATCGAACGGTACTGTTCCGGGTTCGTGCGATAGTCGAAGCCGAGCGCGGCCTCGTTGCCTTCGCGCGGAAAAATGTAGCGGACCACCAGGTCGGGCGCGGCGGCAATGTGCTGCGTATGCAAGTCGGCCGTGAGCAGTTCGGACACGAGTCGTTCGAAACGCCGCGGGTCGACATCTGGATTGAGCGCGATTTCGGCGCGCAGGGTCCGAACGCTGATCAGGTTGGCGTCGAGCTGCCCTTCGACCCGGGCCCGGTAGGTCGACAGCTCCTGCAGGGCCAGAAAGCGCTGCAGGTCGGCATCGCGC
>JAASTB010000252.1 GCA_021767625.1 Wenzhouxiangella sp. | reverse complement strand
CACCAACAACGGCTATTTCGCCTCGGCCAAATGGCGGGAAATGGGTTCCTGGCCGGTTTCGTACTGGAACCAGAGCGTCGGGCCCTACCTGACCTACGGCGAGTGCTACACGGCCTGGACGCAGATGACCAACAACCCCCCGTCGGGCTACTGGCTCGAAAGCACCGTGCCCTGCCATCTCGTGTCGACTCACATGGCCTATCAGGAAGTGAGCCTGATGATCAACGATGACGGGGACGACGAAACCGGGCCCACGACCTTCGACAACCTCGAAGAACTCATCGACCACGTCGACAGGATCGGCGAACTGCGCCGTCAGTACAGAATCGACGAATTCGAAGCCGCTGTCCAACGGCTCAAGTAATTGCCCGACCCCAGGCATGCCCGGCCAGACGTGCCGGGCATGCTCCTGCAAACCTGCCACGAAAACCCAGCCGGCGCTGTCCGCAGCAGGCTGAACGGCCGAGAGAGTCACGGGCGCGCTGGCTCTTCCTCCCCGCGCGGAATCCCCCCGGGGATCAGGTCACGCACCTGACGCCAGAATTGCCAGGTCGATGCATTCGCCTGACCGAGCGCGATCACCGATACCCGCTCGATCTCGGGCTCGATGATCAGCGCCGTACCCCAGAACCCCTGGTGCAGCACAGTCGTCGGTCGGTCGTCGTCACTGACGACCAAAGGTCCATGAGCCTGGAACAGCGAATCGCGCGCTTCGCCCGGCGCCGGTGACAGGAACACGTCGAGCGTATCCGGGCGATCGAACAGACGGCCTTCGACCACGGCCCGGCCGAAGCGGGCCAGGTTAGGTGCGGAGGACACGAACCCCCCGTCGGCGAACTCGAAGCTGGGGTGATGATCGGTGAGATCGAACCAGCCGACATGGTGATGCATCGTCGCTTCTTCGCCGGACCATTCTTGGGAGGCCTCGAAGGTGTCGACCAGGCCCAGGCGATCGATCACTTCACGGCGCACGACTTCGTGATACGGCTGACCGGCCACGGCCTCGACCAGCAACCCCAGCAACCAGTAGCCCGACGAGGCGTAGGCCGTGCGTTCGCCCGGCCGACCGGCAGGCCGGACCCGGCGAGCGACATCGAGCAACTCGGCGACGCGCCAGCGGCGGTTCGCGTCGAGGAGGACACGCGCCTGGAAGGCGATGTGATCATCGGTGTTGCCCAGGCCGGCACGATGCGTCAGAAGCTGGCGCGCGGTGATCCGGTCACCATGGTCGACACCATCGACGACGACAAGCCCGGACAGCCGATCCTCACCCAGCCACTCCACCACGGGGTCATCCAGGTCCAGCAGACCGCGTTCCGACAACCTGAGAACGGTGGCCGCCGCGAACAGCTTGCCGATGCTTGCGATGTGGAAACGGGCATCCGGCTGCAGTGGCCGTTGACCGTCATTCGACATCCAGCCCGCGGCTTCTCTCACGACGGCCTGACCGGCCACCTCGACGTGAAGCAAGGCGCCCGGCACGCCGTCGATACTCGCCCAGCCTTGCAGCACTTGGTCGATCGACGCCACCGGCCCCTGCCAGGAGACGCTGCGCACTGTCGACCAATAGGCCATGGCGACCAGGCCGACGGCCGCCAGGACCGCCACACCGGAAGCCAGCATCAACCAGCGCCCGATACGCCCTTTCTCCCTGCCTGTCCTCGTCTTCACTGGCGAACCGTCATGCTTGCCCAGCCCGGTAATCGAGCCAATCGGCTGAAGATACCTGAAGCGCCGAAAGGCAGCATGCCGTTGCCCGAATGGCTTGCGAAGCGGTCATCGCCTCGCCACGTCCCGTCGATCACCGTTGTCACCATTGTCACCGTCGACCAGCACCAGTTCATCCTGCCCTTCAAGCCAATGGCGAATGCCGGCCACGTAGTCGCACCAGCCCTCGAAAACGTCGCCCGGTCGCTTGCCGTTGACCGTGTCGAAGCGCTCACCGACGGCTAGCTGTGCCGGTGGCCGGGCGGTGGCCGGATACTCGAGGTAGCGGATTTCCCAGCGATCCGACGCCCAGTCGACGCCCGGCAACACGCCGTGGGGCAGATCACGCCGGGCAAAGCCCGGCGCCTGCTCGGCAGGCTGGACATACAGTCTTGCTTCATCGTGATTCAGCCAGAGGCGATAGTGGGAGAGCACGGCCGTGCCCAGCTTGGCTCCACTGTCATCGGTGAACTCCGCGATGACTTCGACGGCAGGCAGTTCGCCAATCTGCAAGCGCACGGGAGCATGCACGCTGCGCTGGCGCGTCGCACCGTAGATCCCCGAACTGGCCGCATCGTCGATCACCACCTGCATCGACCGCGGAATCGCCAGCTCTTCCAGGTATCGCCGCGGCAGGACCAGGCCGCCATTGGAGCCCAGGTCCAGCAACATACCGTCCACGTCCAGACCGTTCACGGCGACGGTCAGGCGCGGCGTGGCCGAAAGCGCGGGCATGTCGACCGCGACCGGCTCGGCCGCCTCCGGAACGACGAGCCCGGAACCGTGACTGCTCAGGGTGAATCGCGGCTTCGCGAAATCCACGTGCCAGCTCAGGCCGCGCAGGGCGTTGGCACCCAGGAGTCCGTCCTGCGCCAGACAGGGCGTGATGGCCGTGCGCGGCCAATCGAGCGAGCCGGCGCTGAGTTGCCGGATGGCCAGGTCACCAAACCGCAGTTCGGGTACGCGGCCCACCGGCATGCGGCGACTTCGCCCGAACGTGTCGCTGTTGTCCCTGTGCAGGACCGGCTCGATTCCCGCATCGGCGGCCGTCGCGGCGGTCAGCTTGCTTTCGTAGGCGCCGGTGTCCACCATCATCTCGACTGGCTCACCCATCGACCCCAGCCGTCCCCGCACCACGAGCAGCCCCTTGCGCGCCTCCACGGGCAGGTCCACGACGAAGCGCTCGGGGGAAAACTCGGTGTCCTTCAAGAGCTGGCGATGCTGAAGGTCGCTGCAGGCCGTGGCAAGCAGTCCGCCGGCAACGAGCGGAACACCAATAAGCGCCATCACGTGTCTGGGCATGCAGATCCTCACCGATAACGTCGGGGCAATTTCGAGGCACCCAGCGTAGATCGCGGACCGCCGACCGTGCAGGGCCGAAAGTCATGAGAATGGAAGGCGCTGGCTCAAGGAAACGTTGCTCGCACGGCTCCCGGCGATCCGAGAACGGACCGCGGCGGAACACCGGCAATGGCCAGCCGAATCAGTTCTCGAATCGGTCGGCGAAGATGGCACCCAGGGCATAGTATTCGATGCCCCCCAGGTCCCATGCACCGCGCAGATTGCCGGCCGCGAGATCGTTTGGGCGATTCAGTCCGTTGGCAGAATAGTTCGACAAGGAACCCAGGATGCTCCAGTCACAGAAGTCGACCAGGGGGGACGCATCGGGATCGAGACGATAATCTCCGTCGTTCCTGTCGATGAAGACCGGCGCCGCGCTCGTCGATCGCGGCCCTCCCGCCAGATCTCCGGTTGCGTTCTGTTCGTTGCGATTGCAGTCCGCTGTCGGAAACTGCCCGGCAGTCGTCAGT
The DNA here is from genome assembly GCA_021767625.1 of Wenzhouxiangella sp. GTDB lineage: Bacteria > Pseudomonadota > Gammaproteobacteria > Xanthomonadales > Wenzhouxiangellaceae > Wenzhouxiangella. The sequence goes on along the minus strand of JAASTB010000252.1, from coordinate 446 downwards.
TCCGCGGAAGCCACGGTATCGCCGGCCTGGTCGAATATGGATCCGAACACTCTCGTTTCATGCGGGCCGCCCGGCGTATCCGGATAGGCAATCTCGATAACCCTGTCGTTGTCGATGTTGTCCACGAAACTGTTGAAGCCGATGTCGGCGTCCGACTCATCGAGGAAAACAACCTGGGGAGCACCGCTATTGCCGGCAAAGACACTGCCCAGGATAGTGATGTTTCTGGACAAGCTCTCGAGGGGTATGAAGCGAGCGCGTATCGCACTGCCGAAGTCCGCCTGGTTGTCCTCGATGTAGGTGCCGGTTATCCGGATCGAGCCCCCGAAGGCGAGAATCCCGCCTCCCCCAGCGAAACTACCGTCGGTACCATTGGCGTTGTTGTCGCTCAGCACCGAGCACCGCCGCTCACTGTGACATTCAGCGCCCGGCCTGCTGCGATAGAT
>JAASTB010000251.1 GCA_021767625.1 Wenzhouxiangella sp. | reverse complement strand
TGGCGACCGTATCGCGGCGCCGCGGCCATCTTCGTCTGGCACTACTACTCGAACGCGCCGATGGGCTGAACACCCGATCCCGCATTCACGGCCACGCCCTTCGTTTTCTTGACTGGATTCCTGCGCTCGGCTAGGTTCTTGGCTGAGGGATCTAGCAGGGGCTATCGCAATTCACGGATGCATCCAGGGCGTTGCAGCGTGAGATACAGACTCGCAATCGGGGCCTGCCATCAGTCTTGCCGTTCGCGACTCCGGGCCACGCAGTTGTCTGCACATCGGGTGCGAGGGCCGGCTTGCGATCACAGCTCCCATCAGTTGCAAAACCCAGCCGACAAGGAAGAATCGCAATGAGAATTCACGGTCCTGCGGCGATTGCTGCCGGCTTGCTGCTCTGCGCTTGCGCAACGACTCGCTTTTCCGAGAACGAGTTTCCGAGGAGCGATACGGACCTCGACATCCTTGCCACTCAGCGAGAGATGGGTACCGAGGCCTGGGTGCCCAATGGATTCGTGACGGGCACGGGCAGCGCGATCGCTGGCGCCGCTGGCGGTCTCGTCATGGGCCTGGTGAGCCTCAAGATGGTTCACGACCAAATCGAGTCGGCCGAGGAGGCGATCGCTCCCGTTCGCGAGCGCCTGGACGGATATGACATCGGCAGTCAGTTCGCCGAACGTATTCAGTCTGCCGACATCACCCAGCGACTGGTGGCCGACACCGAACCCGTCGTGTGGAATCCGCCGGGACCGCCCGAAGACAGAGAAATCGAGCGCAGGTTGATCACAATCGAGCCCCGGGTACAGTTGAGCAGCGACATGCGCAGCCTGCTGGTCGACATCGAGGTCTGGGAGTTCTTTCCGCGTGACGGCTATACACCGTCCAGGAAAGGATTCAGCCAGACCTACCGGTTCCTTTGGCCGCTGACAGGCAGCGACGAACTCGAACGAGAGGAAGCCGCGGCGGCCTGGCAGGAGCGCTCACGGGAAGACCTGATCGGCCTGATCGAAACGGGCATGGCGCACACCGTGGGCATGCTGGAGACGCACCTGAGACAGGGCACCCCGGCGTTCGAGAATGCCGAGGAGCTGGTCAGAATCCAGCCGTCCGGCAACTACTACCTTTGGCAGGACCATCAAGAAATCTCGTGGCTGGCCAAGAAGTCGTGGCGCGGCGTCTTCTATGCCGTACCCGACCACGCAATCGAGGACGAGCCGGAATTGAATCATCAATCCGCGCGGTAGACGAGCTTTCGCAAGAGTCGCAGACCAACTGCTTGGTCAATTCCCGCCATCGAAGACCAGCTTTCTCGAAACCAGAAAGTTGAAACTCATGCCCACGATGCCACCGATCCACACGCCGAGCAGGGGCATGACGGCATCCCAGAACGTCGTGAGTTCGGCGCGCTCGCCCAGGAACACCACCAGAGAGAATACGCCGAAGTTCAGGACACCGCCCAGGGCATGCACGCTGAAGAAGCGCACCAGCTCATCGAGCAGGACCCGCCCGGACTCGATGTGGTGGAAGGTGAAATAGCGGTTGAGCACGTAGCCCGCCGCCATCGCCGCGGTGTAAGAGAATACCCGGGCGATGTAGGCGTTGAAACCCGGCAGGTCCTTGAGCAGGTAGAGCAGGCCGGCGTCGATCAGCGCGATCGTGCTGCCGACCACCGCGAATCGAAAGAAAGTCGCCCGCGAGCTGTGGGAGCGCACGCCGCGCTTGAGCAGGTTGTAAGAGCGACGTACCGGGATCGTCCTGTCCTCGATGCTTGTCGAACGCCCGGCATTCCGGGGCGAAGCCGCAGATTGTAAGCGAGCCCGCCCGGGACTTGCGCTGGGCAGCGCTAATCCACGAGCCCCGCCCAGCCGTTCTCGTCGACATAGCGCTTCAGGTTGGGCGGGCGATAGCTCGAATCCCGGTCCCAGCGGTCCTTGACCGACCGGTGGATCAGCGTATCGCCCTTGCCGTGCTTGATCGGGCGCTCATGCCTCTCGCGCAGGCGGTAGAAATTTCGACGCGACTCATGCAGCTTGGATTCGGGGCTCTCGTTCAGGCTATCGGACACATGCCGTTCGATCGACATTCCGTGCTTGCGCGCTTCGCCGATCATCCATTCCAGCGGCGTGTCGGCTGCGTAGTGCTTGTCTGCACCCATCTTGTAGCCGCCGCCCACGTCGCCGTGGCTGCCGGAGAACCAGACCTGCTCGATATCGATGCCGCTGCGCCGTTCCCAGATGGTCGGCTCGAAATCGGTACGTTGCTCGTCGATTGCAAGCGCATGCCGGGCAACCTTGACGTTGCGTCCCAGCTTGGTGTCGTAGAACTCGTCGCGGTCGTCGAACAAGCCCAGGAAGGAGAATGGAATACCCATCGCGCCGACCGTATCCCAGACGCCGATGAAGTCGATATCGCGGCGATCGCCATGGCAGTGGTCGCGACGGAACTTCACCGAGTGATCGCCGTCGGGCTTGTTCTTCGGCCCGGCCTTCTTGTAGAGATTGAATGCCGCCTGGATGAGGTTCGCATTCGGTCGCTTCAGGTAGCCGCAGTTGTTGATCAGTCCGCTCAGGCAACGCACGGTGTAGGCGCCGCGGCTGAAACCGAACAGGAAGACTTCATCACCCGGCGAATAGTTCTGCACGATATAGCGATAGCAGTCCATGATGTTCTTGTGCAGGCCCTTACCTGTCACACCGCCGCTGACCTTGTCGTAGTAGGAACCGATCCCCCAGTCGTAGAAGGCCTGCTGGGGTCGCCCGTCGGTGTCCTGGGGCCGCACGGCGCGCGCCAGTCTCAATACGTTCGTGGGAAAGTCTTCTTCGAGATCCTGCTCCGGACGATTCCACGTGCCGTCCGCGAATACAACGATGCGTTTTTTCATGTCGAGCTCCGCCTCATCATGGTGACCAGCCAGCGCGATCGATATCATCTATCGATGACGCTACTCTGGCGGCGAAGCCGGCAAGAAAGGGGTGGGCAGCGCACGCACTGCTTGATTGCAGTCGCATCGCTGCAAACCAACACCAATCCGGCGGCTTCTTCCGCCGGCGCCCACTTCCCTTCCCGGATACTACGCCCCTCGGCATCGCAGCGCAAAGGGCAAGCCGCAGCCTGCGGGCGACCGGTTGGGCAAGAACAGAAAACGGCCCGGGCTAGCCGGGCCGTTTGTTTACGCAAGCGGCGCGTCGTGACGCGCCGTTCCCCTTCCCGTTCTAATCGTCGTCGGGTGAATAGCTCAGGGATTCCACGCGCCGCAGGATGTTGTTCCAGTAAGGTTCCATATCCGCCAGCGCATCGTCGAAACGATCCCACATTTCCGACGCGCCCTCTTCGCCCAAGGCCTCGGTCATGATGTCGTTGGGCCCGTCGCGGTCCGCGTCCATCGCGGCAAAATTGTCGAAGTGTTCGACCACGAAGTAATCGGCTGCCCAGCGCTGCTGGCTCACCGAGCCGTACCAGGTGCCCATGTGCTCCGTTTCGGCGTCTTTCATCATGTCGACGATCTCGCCCACGACTTCCCGGAAGGCCTCACCGTCGTCGACCCGGAAGTTATGCAGCTTGACCACGCTGTAGCCTTCGGCATCACCGCTCCAGTCGCCCATCCGTCGGTAGATCCGACGATTGGCTTTCGAGACGTGCGAAGTCAGTTCCGTCGAATGCTCCGACCAGCAGGTCTCCTCGGCTTCGTCCTTATTATCCAGTTCGGACCACATATCAATGCTCGAAACCATCCACATTTCGTTGGGGGCCCCGTCGACCGGTGCCCAGGTCGACCAGCCATTCTCTCCCCCGTTCTCCTCGTAGCAGCCCATGTAGGCGGTCATCGCGTCGCGAAAAGCCTTTCCGTGACCATGCTGGACGGTGATTTCCATGATGAACAGCATGGGATCTTTTTCACCCTCGTGATCGTCGGCGGCAACGGGCATGCAGACCGCCGCGGCCAGCGCCGCGACAAGCAGTTTCTTCCGGATAGTCATGATGTGTCT
>JAASTB010000250.1 GCA_021767625.1 Wenzhouxiangella sp. | reverse complement strand
GGCTGGCCGGCCTGGAGCACGCCCTCGAGCTGCGCCGTCTCGGCGGGCTGGGCGTGATCGACGATGTTCTCGGCGCCGACGAAGACCGTCCACTCGGCGTCGGCGGGCAGTGAATCGGATTCGACCTGGATGGCGAGTTGCTCGCCCCCGGCATCGAAGCGCGCCGGCCAGTCGACGAGCTCGGGCCGGCGCTCGTCGGCCCAGGCGAACAGATCCGCGACCGCCTCGTTCTTCGGCGCGGCGGTGGCGCGCACCGGCAGGGTCATCGACAGCTCGGCGTCGCCGGGAATGCAGATTTCCTCGCAGACCAGCCACTCGGCGGCCACGGCGATCGGAAATTCCTCGCCGGGCGCGAGATCCTCGGGCGGCGTGATGGTCACCGGCAGCAGGTGCTCGCCGCCGTAGCCGTAGTTGACCAGGTGACCCATCGGCACGCGCTCGGGATAGGGCCAACGGATGCCCGATGCGCTCGCGCCTTCGGGCAGCGTCCACTCCATCTCGGTGGTCAGCCCCGAGTCGCCGGGATTCTTCCAGTAGGTGTGCCAGTGCGCGTCGGGCAGCATCCGCAGGCCGACGCGGAAGGGCTCGCCGGGCTGGACGTGTTCGACTTCGCTGACGAGCTCGACCTCGATATGCGGTCGTTGCACCGGGCCGGGTTCGGCAAGAGGCTCCGCCAGCACAAGCAGCGGCATTATCGACATGCTGAAGACGAAGCCTAGTTTTCTCATCCGATCAAGCATCGTTGTTTGGACTTGGCCAGAACGTTCACAGAGCGTAGCGAGCGTGTGGCTGACGGTGGCCGCCGGAACGCAGGAACCGCAGTGTACACGTCCGTACATGAGGATTCCGAGTACCGCCGGACGCCGTCAGGCGCACGCGCAGTAGCTCTGTGGACGTTCTTTAACGCTGACATCTCGGACAGAAAAAAGTGCTGCGTTGGCCGATGACTTCACGTCGAATCGGCTCGCCGCAACCCGGACAGGCCTCGCCGTTGCGCCCGTAGACCTGCAGCGACTGGCCGAAGTATCCGGGCGTGCCGTCGCCCACGGTGAAGTCTCTGAGCGAGGTGCCGCCCAGCTCGATGGCGTCGGCGAGCGTCCGGCGGATGGTGCCGGCCAGTAGGTCGTAGCGTTGGCGGCTGATGCGCCCGGCCGGTCGGCGTGGGTGGATGCCGGCGGCGAACAGGGCCTCCGAGGCGTAGATGTTACCCACCCCGACGACGGTCTTCGCGTCCATCACGAACACCTTCACCGAGCTGCGCCGGCCGCGGCTGAGCCGCCACAGCCATTCGCCGTCGAAGGTCTCGCCGAGCGGCTCCGGGCCGAGCGTGGCCAGGCGCGGGTGCGCGTGCGGGTCGTCGCCGCCCCACAGCAGCGCCCCGAAGCGGCGCGGATCGGTGTAGCGAATGACGTGGCCGTTCTCGATGGCCAGGTCCACGTGGTCGTGCGGCCCCGGTGCGGGCGGATTCTCCCAGCCGCGGAACGAGCCCGACATGCCCAGGTGCCAGAGCAGCGAGCCGGACTCGAGACGCCAGATCAGCCACTTCGCGCGCCGTTCCAGCGCGGAGACCGTCTGTCCGGCGATGGCGTCCACTTCTCGCGAAACGGGCCAGCGCAGCTGCCGCTGGCGCACGGTCACCGCGGCCACACGACGCCCCTCGACCAGGGGGGCCAGGCCGCGGCGCGTGGTTTCGACTTCGGGCAACTCGGGCATCGTTCTCGATCACGGTCGTTCGCGTTTCAACCGTCGCATTATCGCCTCTCGGCGCGACGAAACTGTCCGGAATCTGAGCAGCCGCTGCCCAGAAGCCGCGCAGTCGGCATCGAGTCGCGCTGACGGATCCCCATGAAATCAACAGTTTGCGGTAATGGCACGCCGCTTGCGCTGTGTTTCGGGGACATCCACGGGAGATACGCCATGAAACTGGTCACGGCCATCATCAAACCCTTCAAGCTCGACCCGGTGCGCTCGGCGCTGGCCGAAGTCGGCGTCACCGGCATGACGATGACCGAGGTGCGCGGCTTCGGTCGCCAGAAGGGGCACACCGAGCTCTACCGCGGCGCGGAATACCACGTCGACTTCCTGCCCAAGATCAAGCTCGAGATCGCGGTCGACGTCGATCGCGTCGACGCCGTCGTCGAGGCCATCCAGGAATCGGCCGGCAGCGGCCGCATCGGCGACGGCAAGATCTTCGTCGCCGAGCTCGACCAGGTCATCCGCATTCGCACCGGCGAACGCGACCAGGACGCCATCTAAGGGAGGTTGGAAAGAATGGAAGCCATCATCGAAACACGCTACGCCCTCGACACCTTCTACTTCCTGGTCTGTAGCGCGCTGGTCATGTGGATGGCCGCCGGCTTCACCATGCTCGAGGCCGGGCTGGTGCGCGCCAAGAACACCGTCGAGATCCTCACCAAGAACGTCGCCCTGTATTCCATCGCCTGCCTGATGTACATGCTCATCGGCTACAACCTGATGTATCCGGCCGAGGGCATCAACGGCTTCTGGCCCGGTATCGACTGGCTGCTCTCCGCGGCCGATCACAGCCCCGAGGCGGTCCTGGCCAGCGACGGCGAGATCTACTACTCGGGTCTGTCGGACTTCATGTTCCAGGTGGTCTTCGTGGCCACGGCCATGTCGATCGTCTCCGGCGCCGTGGCCGAGCGCATGAAGCTGTGGAGCTTTCTCGCCTTCGCGGTCTTCCTGACCGGCTTCATCTATCCCCTCCAGGGCTACTGGAGCTGGGGCGAAGGCTTTCTCGACGGACTCGGCTACAGTGACTATGCCGGCTCGGGCATCGTCCACATGGCCGGCGCGGCCGCCGCCCTGGCCGGCGTCCTGCTGCTCGGCCCGCGCCAGGGCCGTTTCGGCCCCGACGGCCGGGCCCGCGCCATTCCCGGCGCCAACCTGCCGCTGGCCACGCTGGGCACCTTCATCCTCTGGATGGGCTGGTTCGGCTTCAACGGCGGCTCCGAGCTGGCGGTGTCCAGCGTCGAGTCGGCCAACAACGTTGCGCGCGTGTTCGTCAACACCAACGCCGCCGCCGCCGCGGGTCTGGTCGCCGCCCTGCTCGTCGCGCGCTCGGCCTTCGGCAAGGCCGACCTGACCATGGCGCTCAACGGTGCCCTGGCCGGCCTGGTCTCGATCACCGCCGAGCCGCTTGCGCCAACGCCCGCCCAGGCCGCCTTGATCGGCGCGGTCGGCGGCGGCCTCGTCGTCGGCTCCATCGTGCTGCTCGATAAGCTCAGGATCGACGACCCCGTCGGCGCCATCTCGGTTCACGGCACCTGCGGCATCTGGGGCGTGCTCATCGTGCTCTGGACGAATGCGGATGCGACCTGGAGCGGGCAGCTGGCCGGCCTGGCGGTCATCGGCGGCTTCGTGTTCGCCGCCAGCCTGGTCTTCTGGGCCATTCTCAAGGCCACCGCGGGCCTGCGCGTCCACCCCGAGGACGAAGCCGCCGGCCTCGATCACGTCGATTGCGGGATGGAGGCTTATCCCGAATTCGTGGCAACCGGAAGCGGCGACTAGGATCGTCATGGCATGATGGGAACCGGCCCCGGTCGGCGGTGGCTGACCGGGGTCATTCCGTTCAGGATTTCACAATGGCGGAGGTCCCATGCCGATCGAAATCGTCGAAGGCGATATCGCCGACCAGCCCGATCTAGACGCGGTGGTCAACGCCGCCAACGCCCAACTCATGCCCGGCGGGGGCGTGGCCGGGGCGCTGCACCGCGCCGCCGGGGCGCAGCTGGCCGAGGCCTGCCGACCCCTGGCCCCGATCGAACCCGGCCAGGCGGTGATCACCGAGGGCTTCGAGTTGCCCAACGACTGGGTCATCCACGCGCTCGGCCCGCGCTACGGCATCGACAATCCCTCCGACGAACTCCTGGCCGCCGCCTACCGCAACGTCCTGAAAGCCGCCGCCGACAAGGGCATCCGCTCGATCGGCTGCCCGGCCCTGTCCGCCGGTGCCTTCGG
>JAASTB010000021.1 GCA_021767625.1 Wenzhouxiangella sp. | reverse complement strand
GGTCATTCCACCGCGGGCGGAGGTAGGGGCTCGGCGCCGCGCCCGTCGCGCAGGCGCAGGGCATTGCGATAGCACTGCGCAGCGGCTTCGAGCTTGCCCGCACGATCGAGAACGCGGCCGAGCGCCGCATAGGCCCGACTGTTGGGTCGTTCCCTGACAACCCTTTCCAGGCAAGCCTGCGCGCGATCGTACTGCCGGTCGTCGAGGTAGAGCAGGCCCAGCGTCTCCTGCAGGCCGACATGGTCGGGATGCGACTCCAGCCACTTCTCGCACTGCCGGATGCGGTGGGTTCGTTCACCCTCCTCGTCGGCGGCGGCATAGAGCGCCAGCAACTCGTCGTCCGGCTCGTCGGAGAGGCGTCGTTCGAGCAGTCCCGACGCGCGAGCACTGCGTCCGAGGTCGGCCGCCCGGCGCGCATAGGCAGCGACAAGTTCGCGACGCTGGCGCATCTTGCGCGGCAATTCCTTCCAGCTCGACTCCAGGCGGTCGATGTCGAAACTCGCATCCAGCTCGCGCTGGGCCGCGAGCGCGGCCAGCTCCGCCGCACGATCGCGATCGACCACGCCGGCACGTCGCAGGGCGGGGGTAAGCAGGCGAAGATCGCGCCAGCGGCCGAGTTCCTGGTAGTTTTCGAGCAGCAGTCGCAGCACCCCGGCGTGCCGCGGCTTCTTCAGGTGCAGCGTCTCGAGCAGGGCCGTGGCCTCGTCGGCCCTTCCCTCGGCGGCCAGCAGGCGAGCGCGCGCCAGGCCGGTGACGAAATGCCGACGGCCGAAGGGCCTGTCGGCCTGCTCCAGCCATCGGTCGCGGCCGGGCCGGTCGCCACGGCCCTGCGCAGCGCGGGCCGCGGCCAGGTAGCCGGCGGTCGAGTCCCTGTAGCTGAGGGATTTCTGCAGCGCCCGCTCGGCACCGGGCCAGTCGCCCTCGGTCAACGCCAGGAAACCCTTTTCGAGCTGTTGGCGGGACCGGCGCTCGCGCGCCTTGCGAATCAGGCGCGTCGGCAACCGGACCACACCGACCAGCAGGGACAGGGCAATCCAGGTGAGCAGAATGGCGCCGACGAGCACGAGCGCCGACATCTCGATTCGCCATTGCCCGATATCGAGCTGGACGTGCCCGGGATCCTCGGCAAGGAAAGGTGCAACAAGCGCGGTGGCCACCAGCGCCGCCACCACCAGCAGGATGATCAGCAGTCGCTTCACGACGCAGCCAGTCGATTCTCGGCTTCGGCCAGGGCCTCACCCAGTTCCGGCAGCGACGGCGCCTGCACCGAAGCGGCCGACTCGATGCTCTCCAGTGCCCGGCTGACCGGCGGGGCCGAAGTATCGAAACGGGCTTCGATCAAATCTCCGGCTGCCTCGAGCTGAAGCTTCATCTCGTCGAGGTTGCGGCGAGCCGCGGCCGATTGGGCGGCGGCAAGATGCAATCCGAGCCGCTCGCGCACGCTTTCGACCGCCGCTGGGGTCAGCGGCGCGGCTTCACGCGGCGTGACTCTCACCAGCCCGCCCAGGCCTCTCCGGATGTCCGACCACCAGCCGTCCCCGGCGTCGGCCTCGGATCCTGAAGAGTCGATCGGCTCGGCGGGCTGCGCGTCGCGGCCGGCCAGGGGCCAGTCGGCCGACTGCCCTTCCAGGGCCGCCAGGCGCCCCGTCAGGTCGGCCCAGTCGGTGGTTTCCACCGAGCGAAGGGACTCGAGCTCGCGGGCGACGAGTTGCCGCAGGCGTTCGACGCGGCCGTCCTCCAGGCCTTCCAGACGCGAACGGACCTGCTGGTAGGCCGCGACGGCGCCGGCGGGATCGGCGGCCAGCTCGGCTCGCGACTGGCCGAGCCGCAGCAGTCCGGCAATCTCAACGAGTGCCAGACGGAAGCGCGCTTCGGCGAGCGTCTCGTCGATCCGATCGGCGCGATCGGCGCCGGCTTCCTCGATTCGGGACCTGAGCTCTGAAACGGTTCGGTCGAACCCTTCTGAAGCAGACTCGACCTGCTGCCGCAGTCGCGCCGTGGCATCGGCTTGCTCCTGGATGCGATTGCGCAGTTCGCTCGGGTCGAAATTACGCTCGTCCAGCCGAGCTGAAAGGTCGTCGAGGCTCGCTTCGAGCCGGTCGATCCTCTGACCGAGCTCGTCGAGAGACTGCGACTGGGAGTCGATGACGGCCGCCTGCTCGTTCACCCGCCCGGCAAGCGCTGCAGAGTCGTTCGACTGCCGCGCGGACCACCATTGCCAGCCGGCCATGCCGACGGCGGCCAGCGCCAGCAGAAGGGCCAGCCAGGCCAGCGCGTTACCGCCGCGTGCGGCGGGTTCGGATTCGCGCCGATCGACCGTTTCGGATTCCGAAAGCGCCGGCGCCTCATCGGCCCCGGACGAAGACGCCTGGACAGGCGATGCTTCAGGATCGGTCCCGGGGTTCTTGTCTACGTGCTCTTCCTTCTGCTCGCTCATCGGGTAATCGGGAAAACGCAGCCCGCATGCAAACGGCTTTCGAGATTAACGCAAAACAGCACTTCGATGTTGGCCCACAGCCCGGGCGCGAAACCCAAGATCAGCCATGCCGGAGTCGCTCCAGCGCCGACAGCATCACTTCGTCGGAAGCACCGCCGGCCTCCACGCAGCGCCGACACCCCATCTTGCTGGCGTGCTCGGCCACTCGGCGGGAAGGCACGATCAGCGGCTCGCTGCGGACCCGGTCGGCTGCCTCCCGCGGCAACTTCTCGAGCAGGCCGGTCACCGCTTCCAGGCTTGCGCCGAGCGTCACCAGCGAATCGGCCGATGCGATTCGCTCGGCCGCGTCGGCCGGCAGCTCGCTGGCGACGCGCCGATAGACATGGATCCGCTCGACCACCGCGCCGCGACGCTCGAGCACTTCGCCCATCAGGCTGCGGCCGCCGGCCGCGGCGAGAATCAGGATCTCCAGCCCTTCCACGTCGCGCAGTTCCGGCATGGCCAGCATCGCCTCGCTGGTGCCGTGGCGCTCGGGAAAGATGACGTTGTCGAGCCCCAACTCCCGGGCAATCGACGCCGTTCCCTGTCCCGGCACGATGATCAATGCCCGGTTGAGCAAGTCGGTGCCGACCAGGCCAACCGCCTGGCGAACCGCTTCATGACTGGTCAGGATGACGCGATCGGCCGGAAGCGTTGTGGCGAGATCGTCGGCCACGGCCGCGGGGTCCTCGGGAGGCTCGAGCTGGAACGGCGCGCACTCGAAGGGTTCCAGCCCGAGTTCGCTGACACGTTCGGCCAGCTCTTCGGCAGCAGGCCGGGTTCGCGTAATCAGAACCAGTGTCTGCTCTGGCATGGGTTCACCCTCTCTCCGGTCGCTGGAAAAAGAAAAGCCTGCCGGAGAGGCAGGCTTTCAGGAGAAAATTCCGGGCGTCTGGCGCAACTTGCCAAAGTGCTGGGGGCTTGCGTGTTGGCGTTGGCAGTAGGGGGACGCACCTCAGCAAACTGAACCGTGGGTGACGCCCGGAAAGCAAATCGTCTCGCCCCTGTTTCCACCTTTTGAGTAACTCTGACACAGTTATCGCCCGATGTCCAGACCGAGCCGGCACAAAATGGGGGCGATCCTCAAATCTGTGACAGGATTCTCGTTCCGCCCTGATCGAGGAGCGATCGAGCCGCTTTTCGGCCCAGATTGTCGGCCTCGGAACGGGGGCCCTCGACACGCGCGTCGAGCACCTCACTGCCGTCGGGGCTAGCCAATCGCGCTTCGAGCAGGATGCGGTCCCCGTCCAGGCGCGCGAACGCAGCCAGGGGCATGCGACAGTCGCCACCCAGCTCGGCCACGACCGCTCGTTCAGCGCACATGGTGTCGAAAGTATCGGCGCAATTGAGCGGCTCGAGCATCTCCAGCGTGCTGGCTTCGCCGGCACGGCACTGCACGACGATCACGCCCTGCCCAGCCGAAGGCAGGAAAGTGGGCGGCTCCAGGGGCAAGGTGTGTTCGCGGTCGATTTCGAGTCGCTGCAGCCCGGCGGCGGCCAGAATGAGAGCATCGACTTCACCCGAATCGAGTTTAGCCAGGCGCGTCTGCACATTGCCGCGAACGGTCACGACCTGCAGGTGCGGACAGCGCGCCAACAGCTGGCTCTGGCGCCGAAGGCTGGCCGTGCCGACCTTCGAGCCTGGCGGCAGGTCTTCGGGCGTGGCCCCGTCGCGGGTGATCCACCAGTCGCGCCAGTCGGCCCGCGGCAGGAAGGCCGCCAGGTCGAAATCCTGCGAAGGCTCGGCCGGCACGTCCTTGAGCGAGTGCACGGCGATGTCCGCTTCGTCGTCGAGTATGGCGCGCTCGAGCTCCTTGAGAAACAGGCCCTTGCCGCCGATTTCGGCCAGGGACCGGTCAAGCACTTCGTCGCCGCGCGTGCTGAGCGGAACGAGCGAGACTTCCACGCCGGGATGAAGGTCGCGAATCCGCTGCGCAACATGCTCGGTCTGCCAGAGCGCCAGCTTGGACTTGCGGGTCGCGATTCTCAGTTGCTTCATTGTTTCAGGAATCTCCGTATTCTCGGCCGTCGAGCACCTGGCGAACCAATGCCAGGTTGCGGCGACTGACCGGTGGATGGCAATCGCTGCCCTCGAGCTCGACGCGCTCCTGTCCCTGCTCGTCGCGGAACAGCCCGCGGAGGTAGCGCCGGGCGACGAGCGCCTTGCGGTGGATGCGGATGAATTGCCGGGCGAAGCGCTGCTCGAGACTGACCAGGGAGTCGTCGACCAGGGCTTCTCCGCGGTCGAAGTGCACCACGGTGTACTTGTCCTCGGCGACGAGCGCGCGGATGTCGACAACGGGAATGGAAAACACCCGATCACCCAGACGGGTGCGCAAAGTGGCCCGGGGGTCGATCGGCCGGTTGCGCGCCCGTTCGAGCGCACGTGCCAATCGATCGCCGCGCACCGGTTTGACCAGGTAGTCCACGGCGGCCAGTTCGAAGGCGTCGACCGCGTACTGCTCGTAGGCCGTAACGAAAATCAGCGCCGGCGGAGTCTCCATTTCGCGCAGCGCCCGCGCCACCTGGATACCATCGAGGCCTGGCATTTCCACGTCCAGCAATACGACGTCGGGCAACAGTTCGCGGCACTGCTCGAGCACCCGCTCGGCCTGCATGACGACGCCGCAGGCCTCGACGCAGGGCTGCTCCTCGAGAAGGCGCGCCAGCCGATCCGCCGCCGGCTTTTCGTCGTCGACGATGAGCGCGCGCAGATCGCTCACGAAAAACGCTTCTCCAGCCAGTCGTCGATGGCCTGGACCTCTTCGGCGCAGACGGCATGCGGCATGGGCCAGGTCTGCCACTCGACCTCGAAGCCGGCCGAGCGCAGCCGGCGCGCGCTCGCCTCGCCCAGTCCGACCGGAACGATCGGGTCCTGGCTGCCGTGGCCGATGAACAGCGGCAGCTTGCCGGCGCTTTCCCCGGCCCAGTCCGCGAGGCCGTCGGCTTCGACCAGGTAGGTCGACAGGCCGATCAGGCCGGCCAGGGGTTCGGACCGGGCCAGGCCGCAGCGTAGTGCGATGGCACCGCCCTGCGAAAAGCCCGCCAATACGATGTTGCCCGGCGCGATACCGTCGGCCACCTGCTCGTCGAGAAGGCCGTCGACGGCCTGCACGGAGGCGCGGATGCCGGCCATGTCCTGGTCGCGATCGATGTCGACGCCCAGGATGTCGTACCAGGCGCGCATGGCCATGCCGCCGTTGATGGTCACCGACCGGACCGGTGCATGCGGAAAGACGAAGCGAACCGGCCGGCGGGAGGCGCTGGCCAGCTGCGGTACAATCGGTTCGAAATCATGCCCGTCGGCGCCGAGCCCGTGCAGCCAGATGACGGCATGCTGCGGAGCATCCCCGGTCTCGAGCGTCACGCGTTCAAGTTTCTGATCACTGGAGTCGTTCATGCGCTCAAGTTTAACCGCCCTCGCTGCCCTCCTGTTGTCCCTGGCGGCGCTGTCGGTTTCCGGCTGCGGCCTCAAGGGCGATCTCTACCTCCCCACCGACGAAGCGGCGGCACCGGCCCCGGAGCCGGAAGAAGACGGGCGCGACGAACCCTCGGCCGGAGATTCGGAAGCCTGATCCGATGCGCGGGGAACCCACCGACGCGCTGGCGTTCTTCAAGCTCGAAGCCCTCGGCAACGACTTCATGCTCGTTGACGCCCGGCAGCGCGACTTCGAGCCCGCGCCGGAACAGGTCCGGCGATGGGCCGACCGGCGCCGCGGCGTGGGCTTCGATCAACTGCTGGTGCTGCGCCCGAGCGACCGCGCGGAACATCATTGCCGAGTCGAGATACACAACGCCGACGGCAGCCGGGCCGAGCAATGCGGCAACGGCATGCGGGCCGTCGCGCTCTGGCTTTCGCGACATGACGACGCGGACCATGCACTCCGCCTGGAAACCGCGGGCGGCAGCGTCGAGACATGCTATCGCTCCGACGACGAGATCAGCGCCTCCCTGGGTGTGCCCGACTTCGACCCGAAGGCGGTGGGCCTGGCCGGCCCGGAGCCCTTTCCGCGACGTTTCACCGTCGAAGGCGAAGCGCTGGCCGTCCACGGCGTGTCCATGGGCAATCCCCACCTGCTGGTGATCGAAGACACCGAACCCGGCGCGACACGTCTCGAACGGATCGGCGCGGCGCTCGGCGGCCACCGGGATCTGGCGCGGGGCGCCAACGTAGGCCTGGCGTTCGTCGAGTCGCCCCACCGCGTGCGCCTGCGCGTCCACGAACGCGGTGCCGGCCCCACCCTGGCCTGCGGCAGCGGCGCGAGTGCCGCCGCCGCGATCCTGCTGCGACTTGGCCGCGTGGAAGCGCCGGTGGAAGTGATTCAGCCGGGTGGAACGCTTGTGGTAAATTGGCCGGGATCGGGTCGGGTGCTGACCACCACCGGGCCCGCCCGCCTCGTGTTTGAAGGAGTCATCCGATGTCGGACCCAAGCAGCCTGAACGAGCAAGACGTCATCGAGTGGCTGACGTCCAACGCCGACTTTTTCGAACGCCACCCGGAACTGCTCGAGTCGCTGCAGCTGCCCCACGAAACGGGCGCGCATTCGCTGATCGAAGTCCAGGTCACGCGCCTGAGACGAGAAAATCATCAGCTTCGCGCGCAGCTCGAGACCCTGGCCGGCATCGCCGGCGAGAACGAAAGGCTCATGCAGCGGCTCCACCAGCTCACGCTGGAAGTAATGACCACCCGCTCGGCGGGCGAATTCATCGAACGCCTGATCGATCGGCTGGCCAGCGACTTCGACGCTCGAAGCGTCCGACTCCACCTCCTGGAGAAGCATGCAGGGCTCGACGAGGTCGGCGCGGTCACGACACACGAATCGGGCGTGCCCGACTGGTTCGAGAAACTGCTCGAGCTGGGCAACATCGAATTCGGCCGCTTCACCCGCGCCAAGCTCGAAACGCTGTTTCCCAGGCAGCACGAGGGGATCGGCTCGGCCGCCCTGGTGCCGATCGCCAGCGTGGGCCTGCTCGCGATCGGTTCGGAGTCGGCCGAGCGATTCCATCCCGGCATGGGCACCCTGTTCCTGGAGCTCCTCGGCACGACGATTCGCCACCGCCTCGAACAGGACTGCGGCGACGAACGCAAGCGCGCCTGAATGAAGCAGGACCCACGGCGGTGCTGATCCCAACGGCGGTCACCGCGTTTCTCGACCACGCCGCCGACGAGGCCGGCCTGAGCCCGGCGACTATCGACGCCTACCGGCGCGACCTCGACCGATTCTCGAACTGGTGCCGCAAGCACGGCGTCGAGGAAATCGAAACACTGACCCCGGCCGACGTGCGAAGCTTCGCCGCCAGCGAGCACCGGCGCGGGCTGAACCCGCGCAGCGTCCAGCGCCGTCTCTCGGGCCTGCGCCGATTCTTCCGCTATCTCCGGCGCGAACGCGTCCTCAGCGGTGATCCCAGCCAGGGCGTACGCGCCCCCAAGGTCCGCCGCAAGCTGCCCGAAGTGCTCGACATCGACCAGGTGCTCGCCCTGCTCGACATCCCCGAAGAGGACGAGCTGGCCACGCGCGACCGCGCCATGCTGGAACTGTTCTACGCCTCGGGCCTGCGCGTGAGCGAGCTGGCCGGACTGACCTGGGATCGCCTCGATCTCTCCGAGGGACTCGTCCGGGTACTGGGCAAGGGCCGCCGCGAGAGGGTGGTGCCCGTGGGTCGGCACGCCGTGAGCGCCCTCGAGCGATGGCGCGGCATTCATGCCGGCACCGCCGGAATCGACCAGCCCAGGGTATTCACCAGCCTCAAGGGCCGCCCGCTCGGCGTTCGCGCCATCCAGAAACGCGTCGCCTACTGGTCGCAGCGCCAGGGACTCGACCAGACCGTCCATCCCCACCAGCTCCGCCACAGCTTCGCCTCCCACATCCTGGAGTCTTCCGGCGACCTCAGAGCCGTCCAGGAACTCCTCGGCCACGCCAACCTCACCACCACCCAGATTTACACCCACCTGGACTTCCAGCACCTGGCGAAGGTCTACGACGAAACCCATCCGCGGGCGAAGAAGGGGAAATAGGGGTTCCGGGTTCCGGGTTTCCCTGAAACCTGAACCCAAGATTGTCCTGCCGCCAAGCCGACCCCATGTTCTCCCCTTCACCCAATGGCAGCGAGTAAGCATGGAACAATATCGCGGCACGACCATCGTCTCGGTGCGGCGCGGCGACCAGGTGGTGATTGCCGGCGACGGACAGGTCACGCTCGGCAACACGGTCATGAAGTCCAACGCGCGCAAGGTGCGGCGGCTCTACAAGGGTCGTGTGCTGGCCGGTTTCGCCGGTGCGACGGCCGACGCCTTCACGCTGTTCGAGCGCTTCGAGAGCAAGCTGGAAATGCACTCCGGCCACCTGACCCGCGCAGCGGTGGAACTGGCCAAGGACTGGCGCACCGACCGCCTGCTGCGCCGACTCGAAGCCCTGCTCGCGGTCGCCGACCACGAGGCCTCGCTGATCATCTCGGGCAATGGTGATGTGATCGAGCCCGAGGAAGGCCTCATCGCAATCGGCTCCGGCGGCCCGTTCGCGCAATCGGCGGCACGCGCCCTTCAGCGCCACACCGACCTCGACGCCGAGACGATCTGCCGCGAAGCCCTGACCATCGCCGGAGAAGTGTGCATCTACACCAACCACAACTTCACCGTCGAAACCCTCGAATCCGATACAGCTGAAGGCCAGTAAGCCATGACGCAGATGACTCCCCGTGAAATCGTCCAGGAGCTGGACCGCCACATCATCGGGCAGGCCGAGGCCAAGCGCGCCGTCGCCATCGCCCTGAGAAACCGCTGGCGCCGCATGCAGGTCGACGAGAAGCTGCAGCCGGAGATCACGCCCAAGAACATCCTGATGATCGGCCCGACCGGCGTTGGCAAGACCGAAATCGCGCGCCGCCTGGCCACCCTGGCCAAGGCGCCGTTCATCAAGGTCGAGGCGACCAAGTTCACCGAAGTGGGTTACGTCGGCAAGGACGTCGAATCCATCGTCCGCGATCTCACCGAAGTGGCCTACAAGCTGGCTCGCGACGAGGCCATGGCGAAGGTGCGCTCGCGCGCCGAGGACGCCGCGGTCGAGCGCGTACTCGACATCATGCTGCCGCGACAGCAGAGCTCGGGCTTTTCCAATGCACCGGAAGAGCCGGCCGACAGCTCGTCGGAAACGCGCCGGAAGATGATGCGCAAGCTGCTCGACGGCGACTTCAACGAGCGCGAGATCGAGATCGACCTCGACATGAATCTCGGCGTCGAGATCATGGCGCCGCCGGGCATGGAGGAGATGACCAACCAGCTCCAGCAGATGTTCTCCAACATGTCCGGACAGCGCAAGCAGAAGCGCCGCATGAAGGTCAAGGACGCCATTCCGCTGCTGGTGGAAGAGGAAGCCGCTCGCATGATCAACGACGAGGAGGTCAAG
Source organism: Wenzhouxiangella sp. (assembly GCA_021767625.1). GTDB lineage: Bacteria > Pseudomonadota > Gammaproteobacteria > Xanthomonadales > Wenzhouxiangellaceae > Wenzhouxiangella. The sequence goes on along the minus strand of JAASTB010000021.1, from coordinate 5,464 downwards.
CAGCAGGCACTCAAGACGGCCGAGCAGCACGGCATCGTGTTCATCGACGAAATCGACAAGGTAGCGCGACGCGCCGAGGGCGGCGGCTCCGGGGAAGTCTCGCGCGAGGGAGTGCAGCGCGACCTGCTTCCCCTCGTCGAGGGCGCAACGGTCAACACCCGCTACGGGCCGGTCAGCACCGACCACATGCTGTTCATCGCCTCCGGTGCGTTCCATGTCTCCAAGCCCTCCGACCTGGTGCCGGAACTGCAGGGCCGCCTGCCCATCCGGGTCGAGCTGCGCGCCCTTTCGGTCGACGACTTCAAGCGAATCCTGACCGAGCCGGACGCCTGCCTGACCGAGCAGTACACCGCGCTGCTCGCCACCGAGGGCGTCGATCTCCAGTTCACCGACGAGGCGATCACGCGCCTGGCCGAGATCAGCTTCTCGGTCAACGAATCGACCGAGAACATCGGTGCGCGCCGCCTGCACACCGTCATGGAGCGGCTGCTCGAGGACGTGTCGTATTCGGCGCCGGATCGCTCGAGCGAAAAGGTGATCGTCGACGCCGATTTCGTCGACCGCTCTCTCAAGGACCTGGCAGGAAACGAGGATCTGAGCCGTTATATCCTGTAGTGGGCCATGCGGCCCTGGCGTTGAGCGACGACGCGGGCGCGCCATGCGCCCGCCCCGACCCGTCGGCGGCGGCTGACTGCAACTGCGGCAAAACTTACGGACCTCTTCGCGGTCGGATCACGGACAGGTCGGGACAATACGAACAACATGACCGAATCATCCGACATAGCCATTTCGCTCAGGCGCGTAACCGTGCGCCTGGGCGGGCGAACGATTCTCGAGGATCTCGATCTCGACATCCCCGCCGGGCAGGTTACGGCCGTGATGGGGCCAAGCGGCGCCGGCAAGACGACCGTGCTGCGCCTGGTCACCGGGCAGCTCAAGCCCGACGCTGGCGAGGTCTGGATCGGTGAGACCCGGGTCGACCGACTGGGCGGCAAGGCGCTCGGCCGGCTCAGGCGCAATATCGGCGTGCTGCTCCAGAACGGCGCGCTGTTCACCGACCTGACCAGTTTCGACAACGTCGCCCTGCCCCTGCGCGAGCACACCCGGCTGTCGGAATCCCTGATTCGCCGCATTGTGCTGATGAAACTCGAGATGGTCGGACTGCGCGGCGCCGCACAGCTGTACCCCTCGGAACTGTCGGGCGGCATGAAACGCCGCGTGGCGACGGCGCGGGCAATGGCGCTGGATCCCGGCATCATGTTCTATGACGAACCCTTCGCCGGGCTGGATCCGATATCGCTGGGCGTTTCGCTGCGCCTGATCCGCGACATCAACGCCGCGCTGGGCACCACCAGCGTGGTCATCACCCACGACGTGCGCGAAGTCGCCAAACTGGCCGACCATGCCTGCATCATCGCCGACCGCAAGCTGGTCGCCACGGGCACGCCGGACGAGCTCGCCGCCAGCGCCGATCCGCTGGTCCGGCAGTTCATGCAGGGCGAGCCGGACGGGCCGGTGCCCTTCCACTACCCGGCGCACGCGCTCGACGAAGAACTGATGCTGCGGGGAGAGAGCCGATGAGCAGCGGGGCACCGCAAACGGCGCTGACCGCGCCGCTGAGGGAGCTCGGCCGGGCGGGGCTGTTCCTGCTCACCGCCTTCTCGCGCATGCGTTTCGGGCCGCGCCAGCTGGCCGAGATCCTCCGGCAGGTCTATTTCGCGGGCGTGCGCTCGCTGGTGATCATCGTCATCTGCGGATTCTTCGTCGGCCTGGTGCTGACCCTGCAGACCTACGACACGCTCACGCGATTCGGCGCCGCCGATGCGGTCTCGACCGTGTTGGCGCTGTCGCTTTTTCGAGAACTCGGCCCGGTACTCGCGGCCCTGCTTTTCGCCGGACGGGCCGGCACGTCCATCACGGCCGAAATCGGCCTGATGCGCGCGACCGAACAGCTCGACGCACTCGACCTGATGGCCATCGACCCGATGGAGCGCATCGTGCAACCGCGCCTGCTGGCCGGGCTGATCGCCCTGCCCGCCCTCGTGCTGATCTTCAATCTCACGGCCATCGTCGGCGGCATTTTCTTTGCCGTCTTTCTCATGGGCAGCGACCCGATCAGCTTCTGGGCCAACATGCAGTCCTCCGTCGAACTGATGCGCGACTTCGGCGGCGGCATGTTCAAGTCGGTCTGCTTCGGTTTCGTCGCCGCCTGGCTGGCCGTCTGGTTCGGCTGGTCGGCGCGCCCGACCAGCGAGGGCGTGGCCCTGGCCACCACCCAGACCGTGATCGCCACGGCCATCGCCGTGCTCGTGCTCGACTTCATTCTCTCGGCATTCATGCTCTGAAGACTAGGATCGCCATGAAATCTTCTCACCAGATCGAACTGACCGCGGGTATCTTCCTGCTGCTGGCCATCGCCGCGCTGGTCTTCCTGGCGCTGCACGCCACCGACCGGGGCGTGGTGTCCGGGGAGAGCTACGAAGTCACCGCCCGCTTTTCCAACGTGGGCGGGTTGACGCCGCGCGCGACGGTCAGCATGGGCGGTGTGGCCATCGGCATGGTCGAGGCCATCGAGCTCGACCCCGAGACCTTCGAGGCCAGGGTCTCCATGCGGATCAGCAGCGAATACGACAACCTGCCCGACGACACTTCGGCGTCGATCCTCACCAGCGGCATCCTGGGAGACCAATACGTCGGGCTCGAACCCGGCGGATCGCCGGAAGTGCTTCAGGACGGCGACCGCATCCTGATCACCAGTTCAGCGATGGTGCTCGAACAACTCATCAGCCGCTACATGTTCAACAGCGAAGACGGACAAGGAGAAGAGTAATGCGCACCGTGATACTGGCAATCCTGCTGCTCGTCGGCAATCAAGTCGTCGCCGCGAACGACCCGGTGGGCATTATCGAAACCACGACCCAGGAACTCTCGCAGCTGATCGACGAGAACCGATCGACCTATCGCGACGATCCGCAGACCCTCAAGGCCGACGTCAAGGAGATCCTGCTGCCGACGATCGACCAGACCTACTCGGCACGCCTGGTCCTGGGCCGCCACGGCCGCGGCAAGAGCGGCGATAAGATCAACGCCTTCGCCGAGGCGTTGGCCAACCAGCTGCTCAATCGTTACGCCACCGCCCTGCTCGACTACGACCTCAACGATCGCGTCGAGATCCTGCCCCTGGCCGGCGACAACACCGAACGCCAGACGCGTGTTCGAACCCGGGTCATGCTCGACAACGGCGAGCGTGCCCCGGTCGACTACGGGATGCGCAAGACCGACGACGGCTGGAAGGTCTTCGACGTGATTGTCGAAGGCATTTCCTACGTGGCGACGTTCCGCTCCCAGATCGACCAGGAGATTCGCCAGTCGAGCTTCGAAGACATGCTCGAGCGCCTCGAGAGCGGGCAGTACGAAGTCAGCGTCGATGAGTGACGACGGCGACATCGTCCGGCTCGAAGGCGTCCTGACGGCGCACGAAGTCGCCGAACTGGAGCGTCGCTACAGCGACCGCTTCGACAGCGCCAACCCGCCGGCCGCGGTCGACCTGGCGGGTGTCGAAAGCGGCGACTCCAGCGCCCTGGCCCTGCTGCTCGAATGGCAGTCGCGGGCCGCGCAGAAAATTCGCTTCGAGAAACCGCCGGAGAGCCTGCGCGTGATTGCGCGCCTGACCGGCGTCGCCCCCCTGCTGGGCTGGGCGGAAGAAGACAGCAACGCGGAATCCGCGAAGGAACGACGATGAAGGCAGTAATGAGCATGCTCCTGGCCGCCGCGCTGCTGGCCGGCTGCGCCACCACGGCGCCGCCGCCGGACGAGCGCCACCCGCGCGACCCCTGGGAACCGTACAACCGCAACATGTTCCAGTTCAACACGGCCGTCGATCGCGCCGTTATCCGGCCGCTGGCGGTCGGCTACGGCAAGATCACGCCGGCGCCGGCGCGGCGCAGCATCCGCAACTTCTTCACCAACATCCGCTCACCTGTCGACCAGGTCAACCTGCTGCTGCAGGGCCGGCCCGGCGCCGCGGGCACCGAGTTGACGCGCTTCCTGGTCAACACGACCTTCGGTCTCGGCGGCCTGTTCGACATGGCCACCAGGGCGGACGTCGAGGAATACGAAGAAGACTTCGGCCAGACCCTGGCGGTGTGGGGCTGGGAAGACAGCCGTTTCTTCATCCTGCCGCTGCTCGGGCCCTCGACCGTGCGCGACGGCATCGGCCGCGTGCCCGACGGCTACGCCGATTTCGTCTGGCGCTGGACCCTCGACGAAACCACCTACGGACTGGTCGGCCTCAACGTCATCCAGGTCCGCCATGCCATGCTGCCGCTCGACGAGGACATCCGGGCCGCCTACGACCCGTATACCTTCATGCGCGACGGCTGGATGCAGCGCCGCTCCCACGCGATCGCCAACGGCGAGAACGGCCTGCCTGACTACGACTCCTTCCTGGACGAGGAATGGGAAGACTAGGCAGGCTTCATGCCACACTGCCCGGACCTTCCCGGGCAATCAACCGTAGAGCGAAAGCAGGTAGCCCAGTCGATCGCGCACCCAGCCGCTGACCGGCGTGAGTCGCACGTCCAGGCGACGTTCGAGCTCGTCGGTGTCCACCAGCGGACCCTCGTCGAGACTCGCGTAGCCCTCGTAGAGCCCGGCCAGAAGCTGCCCGACGTGGGCGCTGCCCGATAGATGGCTCATGCCGTCGGCGAAACCGTCGATGCTCTGCGGTGCGAAATGGACCTCGCGCCCGTAGACTTCGGCAAGCAGGCGGCACAGTTCGGGACCGGTCACCGGCTCGGGGCTCGCCACGTCGATCACCTCTCCGGCCACGTCGGCGCTCATGCAGGCGACCGCGATCCGTCCCTGATCCTCGGTCGATGTCCAGTTCAGTCGCTGGCCGGCATCGAGCGGCGGATAGCTCAGGCGCCCGTAGTCGCGGATCTCGCGGATGATGTGCGGCCACACCAGGTTCGCCAGGTAGAGCGTGGGCCGCAGGACCACGGCCGGAACATCGGCCGAGAGAATCCGGTCGGTAATTCTTCTGAGGCCATCGACGAAGGGGCCCGGCGGCATGTCGTCGCCGCAATAGCCCCCGGTCGTGAAAACGATCCGCCCGACCCCGGCGGACGCGGCCGCGGCAAGTACGTGATCGACGGCCTTGGTGGCTTCGGGCTCGTCGGGCATCGCGGTCAGGTGAAAGAAGATGGCGTCCACGCCTTCGGCCGCCGCCTGCACGTCTTCTGCGTCGGTGAGGTCGGCTCGAACCATTTCCACACGGCCGGGCAGCTTTTCCTCGGCCTCGTAGAGATCGCGCGTGGCCGCCCGAACCGCCAGGCCGGCCTCCAGCGCCGCTTCCACGACCGGATGTCCCTGGGTGCCCGTGGCGCCGAAAACCAGGATTTTTTCGATATCCATGCAAGCCGCTCCTTTGCTGTCTGGGAAAAGCATACCAATCCTGGCAGGC
>JAASTB010000249.1 GCA_021767625.1 Wenzhouxiangella sp. | reverse complement strand
CCGCGCCGTGAGCACCACTCACGGAAGCCCTGCGGGGTCAGGCGGCTCCACGTCCAGTTGGCCACCGATTTGACGGTGTGGCGCATCTCCGGGAAGTCGAGCGGGCCTCTGCCCGGAAACTCGGCCTCGATCTCGGCATTGATCCGCTCGGCGTAGGCTTCCACGGCGCGGTGGAACGCCTCGAAGCCGCCGGGGCGCCAGTAGTCCCGGACGGCTCGATAGCTCCACTTGCTCAACCGCTCGAACAGGTAGCAGTTCCGGCCTGCCACGGCGGACAGGTCGGGCTTGCGGCGCATGTCGAGGCGGCGGGGCAGCTCGACCCACTCCGACAGCTCCCAGAGGTCGTAAGGCTCACGACGCCAGAAGGTGGTGCGCCACCGCTGATGCTCGGGGTTCTTGACGTAGTGCCCGGCATAGGCCGGATCGGCGTCCAGGGCGACCCGGTAGGCGGATTCCAGGGCGGCGGCGAAGCGCATCGGCTTCGTGTCGGGGTGGTCGTTCGCTGCGAGGGAGACGGGCACCTCAAGCTCGTAGACGGCGTGAACGTGCCCGTTTTCGGGGTTCTCGGCAATCCAGTTCGGCACGGCGAGGCCCGCATCCTCCCAGGCGAGGATGCCGCCGCGGCGGTCGATGTCGAACGGGAGGCGGAATAGCACCGTGGGCGCGTTCGGCTGGATGTACGGCCAGCGCCGGGCGTGTTCGAGCGTTCGGATGCGTGGCGAATCCGCCTTATCTGCCTTGCAGTTTGGGCGTTTTGGCCATCGAGATGGTTGGAATAGGTCGAGCTGTTCGGCTACCATGGAACCTCCTATCTGTTGGCCCCCTGACCCGTGCTTGTCCCGCCAAAGACTGCACACGGACCAGGGGGTTAACTTCGTTCTGGGCACCTTATCACATGCTCAGGTCAGGGCCTCGATCATGCTTGCGCTCTCGTCGGACGGCTTTCTGCTGCGCTTCGCGGGCCGTCACCCGCTCGCCCACTTGAGCACTTGCGCGCTCAACTGATCGACCTGCCGGCTCAAGCCCTGCACCTGCTCGCTCAAGCTCTTGACCTGCTCGCCCAACTGCCGATTGTCCTTCCTGGTCACGTCGTATTGCTCCTGCAAGGCGGCGAGCGCCTTCGCGGACTCGTTCTGCGACTTCTCGAACTCGCTCGAAAGCTGCTCGAATGCGCTCAGAAGCTGCTTCTCTAGCTCCGTCATGGCCATGACTCAGTACCCCCTCGGAATCAGGTAAATCGTGCCGTCCTGGCCCTTGTAGCGGCCCGCCTCGGCGTCGATCGCCACGCACAACCGTCGATCCTCGCCGCACCGGCTCAGCTCGATCCGGCTGCCCTCGGCCTCGAGTTGTTCGAGCGCTTCGCTCTGGCGCTGGATCTCGACGGCGTTCGCCGTGATCTTGTGCCCCGTCCAGTAGAGCAGGCCCGCGCTCGCGCTCAGCAGCAGAGCGATCACGAGGACGATCCAGAGCCACCCCTTCAGCGCGATGGCGCTCAGGCGTCGGTTCTGGGCGCGGATAGCGTCGCTGGTTCTCTTCTCGCTTTCGGCCAATGCCGACAGCAAGGCGCGTTCGTGCTTCTTGAAGGCGCTCCTGACGGCCTTCTCGGTACTCTCGGCTTGCTGCTTCGATCTCTGCTCGAAGCCCTGCGCCAAGCGTGAAATCTCGCTCATAGATCGCTCCCTTTAGGCGCAACGGCCGCCCGCCGTCCGGGTCGGCCACGCTGATGCTGCTCTTGGTTTGGCGTGTGACCTCGAACCCGGCGGATTCGAGTGCACCGACAACCTCGGCGCGGTTCGTCACCTCGCCGCGCTCTGCGAGTGCCAGCAGACCGTCCGTGATCGCCCGCGCCGCCTTCTGCTTGTCGCGTGGCAGGTCGGCGGGGTAGGCCATCGCCCGGCGGTTCGCCGGATCATCGGGGTCATGCAGGCCGTGTTCGGCGTTCGTCACGTTCTTCCAGGCCTCGACGCGGGGCCGGTCGGCGCGGTCGTAGTACGGCTGCAACCGCTTCCCGCTGGTCAACTCGACGTTCGGGATGACGAAGTTCAGTTCGAGCCGGTCTTTGTCGCGGTGCTCGACCCACATGCAGTCGTACTGGTCGGCTTCGAGGCCGGGCATCAGCGCCGCCTCGAAGCTGTCCATGATCTCGGCCTTGGTGGCGTCGGGAAGGTCGCTCTCGGCGAACGACAGAACGCCGGACGTGTACCGCTTCGCGTATGGGCTGGCGTCGATCAGCCCGGCGGTCTGATCGGGGTCGCCGCGCAGCAGGGTCGCGCCTTCGCGGTCGCGCTCACGGCCGAGAAGGTACTCAGTCGGCCCAGAGCCGCCGCCTACGCCGCGAGCGTGAAACTTGACGATCATTCCGCCGCCTCGGGCTGAGAACGGCTCTCACGCGCTCTGAGGGCGTCGAGAGAGCGTTCGACGGATGACAGGGCGGCGATGACCTGGAGACGGTCGGCGGGGCCCCAGTCGCCCGCGTTCAGGCGGCGGGCGATCTGGTTGAGGTTGTTGCCGATCCCGGCAAGCTGACGCAGCCACGCCGGATCGGCGGGCGGCGGGTCGCCACGGCGGCGACGGGTATCAGCACCAAGGCAGTGCTCACGCATCCAGCGAGCTAGCTCCGGGCGAGTCGCCAGCGACTGCAAGCGCCGGTGCTCGGCGTCGGATACCCGCACCTTGATTACCTTGCTGCGCTCCGGATGACTCACGGTGTCGGCCCCTCGATCTGTTCGCCCTGATCGTCGCCGGCGAGGTCTGCGAACAAGTCGATCTGCCGGCGGTACTCGGCGTAATCGGTGCGGGCCTGTTCGGTGGTCGGGTCGTAGTCGTAGTGCTGGCACCAGGTCTCGAAATCGGTCGGCTCGGTCATGGCGTCGTCTCCTTCTGGGCCGCCGTCGAGGTGCGAACTCTGTTCGCTCCGAGGCGGTGGCTGCCGGGGGGTTTCGGGGGGCGGCAGGCCCCCTGAACCAGCTTCACAATGGGTCCGCGATAGCGGGCCCTTTGTGAAGCTGGCTTAGTCCATTGCCGCAGTCAAGCGACCCGGCAGATTCCAGCCCCGGTGGCTCCGATCCGCCTACGCGCTGAGGCGCTCCGGCGAGGCCCTACGCTGAGGCTCCGGGCCTGTCTTTTTTACTTTGTGCCTAGGGATCTGGTGGCTTCGTTTGGGACGGGTGCCGGGTTGACTTGTCCCCTTTTTCTTCCCTTTCCGACGCATGGCGGAGGGAGTGAGGGAGGGAGTATTCTGGCAAGCCTCTACCCTGCGCGCGCGGCAAAAATGCCAGCGCATCGCAGGGCTAGTGCCAGAAAACGCGATCCGTGACGCATGGCGTCGGTCGGTCGGTCGGTCGCGCCTGGGTCGTCGTTGGCCACCGCCTCGACGACTAGAACACTTCGGGGCCGGTAGACCCCTCGTGCCGGGGTGTGTTCCGCTCGCGTCGCGCGTTTCGGTACTTGGTAGACCGCCTACCCGTTGGCGGTTGTTCGCGCTCCACTCGCTGCCTCTCCCGGTCGGCTGCCGCACGACGGCACCATCCTAGCCGACTCACTGCACCGCGCGCGGGATCGGGGCGACTGTTGAGGGAATGGACAAGCCAGAAGCTACACCCTCGCCAGCGGACGCATGCACGCGCGGCGTGGTGAGGGATAGGGGCTCGTCAGAAGGAGGGAAACGGCAGGCGTTGAAATCGCCGAACTTGCGCCGTATCATTGATTTCCAGCGGTGTGACGAGCCCCTATCTCTCATCTCTCACACCGTCCGGTCCCGGAAGTTTGCGCTTCCGGTCCGGCGAAACGGCCCCGCCTCTCGGCGGGGCTTTTTCGTTTCATGGGCACAACCATACACCGGCCGGCGGTCGGGCGCAATGCCCGCCATTCTGGGCACCTTATCACATGCTCAGGTCAGGGCCTCGATCATGCTTGCGCTCTCGTCGGACGGCTTTCTGCTGCGCTTCGCGGGCCGTCACCCGCTCGCCCACTTGAGCACTTGCGCGCTCAACTGAT
>JAASTB010000248.1 GCA_021767625.1 Wenzhouxiangella sp. | reverse complement strand
CCGAAGAAGGTGGCGGAGACGCACACCTACACGGGTCGTACCGTGTCGGGCACCGCCGTGGGCCGTTCCAGCCACGTCACGGGTGACGAGCCGGGCTCCTGCCGCAACGTCTCCGGTACCCAGTACCTGAGCTTCGAGCAGTACGAGTCGTTCTGCAACACGCGCCCCGAGCCGGGCTACGACAAGGTCGGTATCGACCAGTCGCGCCACGGTCAGCGGATCACGGGCAACCTCGTGGATCGCAGCGAGCGCGTGACGGGCAACGAGCCGGGTTCCTGCTCCCGTGTCACGGGTTCTCAGTACGGCGAACCGCGTCTTTGCGGTGGCGGCGTCGACAAGGTCCAGTCCATGCACACCCTCGGGGGTCGTGGACTGACCGGTCAGCGCGTCGACCATCACCCAAAGATGTCCGGTGACGAGCAAGGGGGGTGCATGCCCGTCACCGGTACCGAGTACTACGGCACTGAACACTACAGTGCTTATTGCTCGGGTTCGCCCGCACCCCGTGCCGAAAAGGTCGAGGAGTCGCTGACCTGTGACGGTCAGACCGTCGGCGGCACGCCGATGGACCGGACCGATCACGTGACCGGCAACGAGTACGGTTACGACCACTACGTCAGCGGCACGCCCTACGCCAACGCGATGCACACCGGTTGCGCCGCGCCGACCAGCTACCCGTTGGCCGCGCCGACCCAGCCGAGTGCACGGTATGTGCCCCAGCAGGCTCACGCCCCGGTCCAGGAGCCGATCACGGCCCCGCAGGACTTCAGCGTGACCCCGCCGGCACGCGCCGCTCGCGGACGCGTCACGGGCAGTTCCTTTGACCAGGGTGGCCGTATCACCGGCCCCGGCAACATGGCCATGGGACTGATCACCGGTACGCCGGAGTTCCGTCACCCGGAGCCGAGCGCCGCGCATCCGCGGATGGGTTCGGTCATGCCGACGCCTACGCCTGCCCCGCAAGCGGCGGCCCCGGCATCCGCTCCCGCCCCGGTCCAGCCGGCGCCGACTCAGAACGCACCGGCCCAGCCGGTCGAGGACGCCGAGCCGCAGCCGGCCCAGCCTGTCGCTCCGCCCCAGGCCGAGCTGCAATGCGCCCCGGAGCCGCAGGTTTCCGAGCGCATCACCGGCGAAGGCGGCGATCGCTGCCGGATCACCGGTGACGACTGGTCGCGTAATGGTTCGGTTACCGGTACCGAAGGCCAGTGGGCCCAGTCCCGCAACCCGTCCCTCCGGGGGCAGGCTCGCGGTGCTGTGCGCAACGCCTGGGTCAACCGTGACGTGCCGCGTCCGGATGTTCCGGCATCCAAGATCACCGGCAGCAGCGGTAACGACATGAACGGGTCGACGATCACCTACTCCGGCGGTGCTCGGGGCTAAGTGGCAGGCATGAACGGGCAGATGACACAACAGCGGTTCCGTCGCAGCAGTCTGGGTGCGCCCCGACTGGGTCAGCGTCGGGCGCCGTTCGGACTGGGCGCACCCAGCGGGCCTCGCAGCCCCCTGGGTACGCCCCAGCCGATCGCGCACCCGGCCTGCCCTTCGCTGCCGGAGCGCGTTTGTCATCACCCGCTCACCGACCACGAGGCCAACCGGCAACTGGCGTACTGCGAAGACTCCGTCAAGGAGCGGTTCGACCGCATCGTGCCGTTTCTCAAGGAAGTCGCCGCCCTGCCCCGTGACGGGCAACTGGGCGACCGCATCCAGGAACTGGCCACCGATCGGCTGGGCCACGGCTTTGACGAGGCCCTGGTCAACGACAGCTGGATCGAGGGTCCGGACCTGAAGGGGCTTTTCGCACAGGCCACCTTTGAAGCGCTCAACGCTGCCACCCGGCAGTTCGGGCGCAAACTGGAAGACCAAAAGGACGACGCGCTGTCCACGAGCAGTTTCTTCCTCGACTGCGGCTTTCACGCGGTCGACATCAGTCCCTGCTCGGACGGACGGTTGAAGGGCCTGATGCCGTTTATCTTTCGGCTCCCGCCCTGGTCGTTCACTTATCGCAAGGCGTATGCCGGCGCACTGTTCGACGTCGAGGAAGATCTTCGGCTCTGGAGCGAGGTCGAACTCCGCCGGTTTCGCGAGGGCGTACCGAACCGGGCTGACGAGGGTAGCCGCTATCTCAAGATCGCGGTCTATCACGGCAGCTCCTCGGACCCTCACCATGAAGGCTGCGCCGCGCATGGCAGCGACGAGCGCAAGGCGGCCGAGGCCGCACTGGACCGGCTGTATGCCTTCCGCCAGGCAGTGGAGAACACCTACTGCTGTGGTGCCAGCACGGACATCCTGCTGGTGGGTGTCGACACGGACACGGACGCGATTCGCGTCCATGTCCCCGACGCCAACGGCGATGTCAGCGTGCACCGTTACATCGACAACGCCTACCTGTACCAGGAGACGTTGAACCTGGAGCGCGATGCGGCCCACCTGGCCATCTACAACGCCATCCGCTCGGTCAACGAGACCGACGACTGGGGACGCTCGACCGGGGGCGAACCCCACGACGGCATGCGCCGGTTCATCGCCAGTCTGCTGATCAACAACCTGTCGCAGATCGATTACGTGACGGAGCGTTACCAGGGGCGATACCCGGCCGAGATCATCGGCCACGCCGAGCGCTACATCAGCGTCGGCGATGGCTTCGAGGAGGTGCAGATGCGCAATTTGGCGTATTTCGCGCACCTCCAGACGGTAGAAGAGAACACGAACGATCTGGACGTCGGGATCAAGATTTTCCGCAAGCTCAACGTGAGCCACGGTCTGCCGATTCCGATCGCCATCCATTTCCGTTACGACGGTCGTGTACCGGGCGCCCGCGACCGGGCCGAGGCCAGGGCACGGCGGGTCTGCCACGCGATCCGCGAGCGTCACTCGGAGCTGGACGAGCGGGGCATGCTGTATTTCCAGCTGACCGTTCAGGACCGCCCGTCGGGCAGCGACATCGAAGAGGTTTCTCAGGCATGAAGATCATGCGGGTCGAAAAGACCTTGGTCTCGACCAACCGGATCGGCGAGCTGGGCCACCGCCCGCTCCTGGTCGTGACCGACAAGCCGGGCGGCACGCCGCAGGTCGCGGTGGACGCGATCGGCTGCATCCCGGGTGACTGGGTGATCTGCGTCGGCTCCTCGGCGGCGCGGGAAGCGGCGGGCAGCAAGTCCTACCCGTCCGACCTGACCATCGTCGGGATCATCGACCAGTGGTCCGCTGAGTGACATGGAGATCATGCAGGTACGTTCCGACCTGGTGGCCACGCGCCGTGTGCCCGGGTTGAAACACGTTTCCCTGAGGGTGCTGGTCGACCAGTCCGGCAGCCTCAGCGTCGCGGCCGACCCGGTCGGGGCACCCGAGGGTAAATGGGTCGTCACCGTCAGCGGTTCCGCCGCCCGGTTGGCGCTCCCGGATCCCACGATCCAGACGGATCTGACGATTGTCGGCATCATCGATCACTGGGATCCTTGCTGACATCAGGTTTTCGTTTTAACAAGTCGTTCGAGAGGAGAGACAAGATGGCTGATGTATCCGGTATCGCACTGGGAATGATTGAAACGCGCGGCCTCGTGCCGGCTATCGAGGCGGCTGACGCCATGACCAAGGCGGCCGAGGTTCGCCTGGTCGGTCGTCAGTTCGTCGGTGGCGGCTACGTGACCGTCCTGGTCCGTGGCGAGACCGGCGCGGTCAACGCCGCCGTTCGCGCCGGCGCCGACGCCTGTGAGCGTGTTGGTGACGGTCTGGTCGCTGCGCACATCATCGCGCGTGTCCATTCCGAAGTCGAAAACATCCTGCCGAAAGCCCCGGAAGCCTGAGGCGGATTTACGTAATGTCGGCGGCCTGACGTCGCCGACTGATTCAACTACAGCTGGGAGTAACTCAAATGGCTGATGTATCCGGTATCGCACTGGGAATGATTGAAACGCGCGGCCTGGTGCCGGCAATCGAAGCGGCTGACGCCATGACCAAGGCGGCCGAGGTTCGCCTGGTCGGTCGTCAGTTCGTCGGTGGCGGTTACGTGACCGT
>JAASTB010000247.1 GCA_021767625.1 Wenzhouxiangella sp. | reverse complement strand
TTGCAATCGAACCCAAAGGTGCTTGATCCCAGCCAGAGTATCTACGCCTCCGAATCCCCGCAGCTGGCGCGCGCGAAACGCCCGGTGGCACCACACCGACTAACGCCCGCGAAGTGTCGAGACCCCAATTCGACCGGTATCGCCAACCTCACCCAAGCCCCCAGGGCAAGACGCGCCGGAACGAAAGAACGAATGAACGAAGGAGCGAAGGAGCGAACGAACGAAAAAGGCCCGGCGGAACCGGGCCTCCTTCGTTATCGGGTTAACCGGTCGACGTCTATTCGCCGGTACCGGTATACACCGTGGTGTAGTCACCGCCGCCCATCTGCGGGGGCAGTTTGCCTTCGACCTTGAGTACCTTTCTCGGCGTCTCGGTCGAGACCCACATGGTCATGTTGCCGCCCTCGCCGTCGAGGGCCTCGAGGCTGAGCTTCCAGGCTTCGTGTTCGCCGGCGGGCACTTCGACGGATTCGCGGCCGGTCACTTCGAGCTGGAAGTAGCGCACGCGCTGCTGCATGCCGACTTCGGCGATGCGGATCGGCGTGCCGTAGCCAACTTCGAGCGGCAGGCCCAGGATCACGGCTTCGAGCGCGGCGTCGCCGCCGTAGACGGGGGCGTCGAGCTCGATGTTGATCGGGATTTCCTGCTGCGCCTTGATGGTGCCGGTGACCGCGCGCGAGCCGTATTCGACGTCGATGGTGGCCGGGCCCTGGGCCAGCTTGCGGCTGATCGGTCGCAGCGAGTCGCCGTCGAGGACGATGTGGTCGCTGGCCGCGCCCATGGCCGACGAAGTGTCGGTGGTGATCACCATGGTCGGGCCGTCTTCGCCTTCTTCCATGGCAATCCGGCGCTGCGCCTGCATTTCCATCTCGTTGCCCTGCAGGTTCAGGGTGGTGGTGTAGGCGAAGCTGCCGGTGGCCACCTGGGCCGGATCGGTGTTGGGCAGGGGCAGGGTCTTGGCGGCGTCGAGTTCGTCGGCCACGTTCTCGACTTCGACGCTGTCGATGTCGACCGTGATCTCGTCGAGGCGCTGGGCGACGGCGTCTTCCATGCCTTCCTGGTAGCGTCCGCCCAGGTGCGCGGCCAGGAACTCCTCGGTGCGCGCGAACATCGCCAGGCGATTCTCGCGACCGCGGAAGCCGTGGCCTTCGTCGGGGGCGACGATGTACTCGACCGGCAGGCCGGCCTCGCGCATGGCGACCACGATCTGGTCGGATTCGGCCTGCTTGACGCGCGGATCGTTGGCGCCCTGGATGACCAGCAGCGGCGCGGCGATCTTGTCGACGTGGTTGAGCGGCGACTGGCGCTCGAGCTGCTCGCGCCCTTCCTCGCTGCTGGGATCGCCCATGCGCTGCAGGAAGATCCTGCGGATCGGGCCCCAGTAGGGCGGAATCGAGTTGAGCAGGGTGATCAGGTTCGACGGCCCGACGATGTCGACGCCGCAGGCGTAGAGGTCCGGCGTGAAGGTCATGCCGGCGAGCGTGGCGTAGCCGCCGTAGGAACCGCCCATGATGCACACGCGTTCCGGATCGACCAGGCCCTTCTCGACCAGGTGCTGCACGCCGTCGGTGATGTCGTCCTGCATGGCATCACCCCACTCGTTGTTGCCGGCGTTGAGGAAGGCCTTGCCGTAGCCGGTGGAGCCGCGGAAGTTGGGCTGCAGGACGGCATAGCCGCGGTTGGCCAGGAACTGGGCCAGCCCGTCGTAACCCCAGCTGTCGCGTGCCCAGGGGCCGCCGTGGATCAGCGCCACCAGGGCCAGCTTCTCGCCCTCGACGCCCTTCGGCGTGGTCAGGTAGGCCGGGATTTCCAGTCCGTCGCGCGCTTCGTAGCGAATCGGCTCCATTTCGGCCATGTGCTCGACCGGCAGTTCGGGGCGCGAGCGGTAGAGCTCGCTGACTTTCATGTTTTCCCAGTCGAACAGGTAGGTGGTGCCGGGATCGACGTCGCGCGAGAGGCCGACCAGAACCAGCGAGTCGTCGCTGGTCTGCGGCCGGAAGCTGAGTTCGCCGCCGGGCAATTCTTCGCGCAGGAAAGCCAGCGCGTTCTCGGCCTTCTCGGTCTTGGGGTAGATGCGCTGCTCGTCGCCCACGTAGACCGTGGCGAGCAGTTCGTCGGTGGCATTGGAGTAGACCGCGCCGCCGAAGTCGACCTGGCCTTCGGGGTCGCGCTCGACGAATTCCATCTCGCCGGTCTCGACGTCCATCAGGTAGAGCCCGACCAGGTCAGTGTCCTCGCCCTTGTTGGACTGGAACCACACGCGCTCGTTGTCGGCGTGGAAGCGGTTGGGGCCGCAGGTCTCGCGCCACGAGCACTTGTAGAGCGCTTCACCCACTTCGCCGTCGGTCACCCGCAGCGTCTCGGTGCCGCCGTCCTCGGTCTGGCGAACGGCCAGGCGGACCTCGCCTTCCAGTCCGACGACCCAGCCGGCGATGTTCTGCGTGTTCTCGATCAGCAGTTCGCGCTCGCCGGTCTCGATATCGACGCGATAGACGTCGTGCAGGGCCGGGTCGCGGTCGTTGAGGCCGACGATGATCTCGCCCGGCGTCGACTTGGGCACGCTGTAGATCTGGGCGCGCACGCCGTCGATGTCGGTGAGGTTGCGCGCCGACGGCACGCCGGCGTCTCCGGCGGGCTCAGCGTCGGCCTCGACGGCCCAGACGTGGTAGTTCTCGTCACCGCCCTTGTCCTGGACGTAGAGGACGTACTCGCCGTCGCGGCTCCAGAAATAGCCCGGGACGGGACGGTCGTCGTCGGTCAGGGGCCGGGCCTCGTCGAAGTCCTCGTCGATGCCCTTGATCCAGATGTTGCGCACGCCCTCGAAGGGCCGCATGAAGGTGACGAACTCGCCGTCGGGCGAGATCTGCGCGCCCGAGATCTCGGGGTCGTCGAAGAACAGCTGCCGATCGAGCAGGGGAGGCAGCTGGTCGGTGTAAGGCAGTGAAGCCGGCTTGTCGGCGGCCAGGGCCGCGACACTGCAAAGCGCAGCGGCTGCGCCAGCCAGCAGAAGGGGAATTCTCGGTTTCATATCGTGTTTGCTCCTGGGTTTGGATTGCGTCGCCATTGAAGCGGCAAACCGGATCGGCCGGAACGTCATTTGTATGCCATGGCGCATTAACGGCGTGCGACAGAAACGTGACGGCACGGCTTTCGGCCGATCGCAAGCGGCAGAGTAAACCACCCGCGATGGACATCCAATAGCCCATTGGTCACGCCGAAACGTGACCCGGTGCACAGCAAGGCCCGCACTCGCGGTTACACTCGGAGACGATTACCGCCGAGGAGGTAGCGTCATGACCCGAGTCCTGATTCCCATCGCGGAAGGCAGCGAAGAGCTGGAGGCGGTCACCATGATCGACCTGTTCCGGCGCGCCGGATTCGAGGTGACAGTCGCCGGACTGGCGGCCGGCCCCGTCCGCGCCAGCCGCGATACGGTGATCGTGCCCGACGCCCGCATCGACGAGGTTGCCGATCGCCGGTTCGATCTCGTCGCCCTGCCGGGCGGACTGCCCGGCGCCAAGCGCCTGGCCGACAGCGAGGTCCTCGCCGCCGTGCTGCGCCGCCAGCACGACGAGAATCGCTGGCTGGCGGCAATCTGCGCCGCACCCCAGGTGCTGGCGCGGCACGGCCTGCTGGCCGGGCGCCGGGCGACGTCCTTCCCCGGCGCTCTCGACGGCTTCGACGATGTCGAGCGCGTCGACGAAGCGATCGTGGTCGACGGCCACGTCGTCACCTCGCAGGGGCCGGGCACGGCCATGGATTTCGCGCTGGAGCTGATCGAGCGCTGCGCCGGACGGGAAGCCCACGACCGCGTCGAGGAAGGCCTGCAACGGCCGGCGGCGCACCGCCGCCGGGGAAGCTGATCAGTCCCGGGGCGCGAAGTCCTGCATGTAGGGATTGGCGTCGCTGGGCGCGATGCGGATGAAGCCGTAGCCGGTGGCCTCGTGGCAGCCGTTGCACGAGGAGATCACGCCGCGCAGCCTTGACTTGACCGCTTCGGGATCGCCGCCGTCGATGGC
>JAASTB010000246.1 GCA_021767625.1 Wenzhouxiangella sp. | reverse complement strand
GCGGTGAGTTTCTGGTTCAACCACGCCGCTTCCTTCCGGCGCCACATCGAAGCCGACGCCAAGGGCGAAACCAACATCGGCACGCTGATGTTCCTGCCCTACCTGCGCGTGGTGCCGATGCACCTGGCCGTGATCATCGGCAGCGGTGCGGAGTTGATGAACACCCTGCCCGGCCTGGTCGGCTTCATGCTGCTCAAGACCGGGGCGGACTGGCTGATGCACCACGTCGAGCATCGCATCCTGCAACGTGCCGGGGTTTCAGGGGCGACAAAGAGCCGAAACCTCTGAACCGCAAAGACGCGAAAAGAATCAAAGGATCAAAACCCGGGAGCCACGGAAGACACGGAAGGACGCGGAATTCAAGAACCGAGATCTCCTTTTACAGAGAGTTCGGTCAATTTCCGTGCATTCCGTGTCTTCCGTGGCTATTTGTTTTTTCTTTGCGTCTTTGCGCTTAAAGGTTTTGATTGCCCCTCCCGGGGGTCGATGCTCTTCGGTACACTCGACGGCAACACCACTGACTGCCGGGACGGTTTCCGATGCACTGGATCACGCACAAGTTCGGCGGGACTTCGCTGGCTGATTCCGATTGCATAGCGCACGTCGTCGACCTGCTCGAGCAACGCGACGACGAAGGGCAGGTGGTGGTGGTCTCGGCGATGGCCGGGGTGACCGACGAGTTGATCGCGCTCACCGGGCTGGCCGCGGCCGGCGATTCGGCCTGGTCGGGGCGGCTGGCGGCCCTGCGCAGCCGGCACCTGGACACGCTCGAGGCGCTGGTGGGCGATGGCGGGGAGCCGGCGCGCGAGGCGCTGATCTCCCGCTTCGATCAGCTCGAGCAGCTGCTGTCGGGCCTGTCGCTGATGGGCAGCGCGCCGGTCGAGGCCGTGGAACTGGTCTCCGGCCTGGGCGAGGTGTTCAGCGCCGAGCTGGTCACGGCCCGCTTCAATCTCCGTGACGAAACGGCGGTGATGATCGACGCGCGCGAGGTGCTTCGCGTGCAGCCCACGCCGCTGATGGTGGGCATCGACTGGGAAGACAGCGAGCACCGGCTGACCGAATTCCAGATCGAGCACCCCTCGAACCGCTACGTGGTGACCGGCTTCGTCTGCCGCCTGCGCGACGGGCGCATTTCGACGCTGGGGCGCAACGGCTCGGATTACTCGGGCAGCATCTTCGCGCGGCTTTTCGGCGCGGGTGAGCTGCATATCTGGACCAACGTGGACGGGCTGCTCTCGGCCGACCCGGCGGCGGTGCCGCAGGCGGTGCTGCTCGACCACCTCAGCTACCGCGAGGCCTTCGAACTGGCTTATTTCGGGGCGCGGGTGCTGCACCCGCAGGCCCTGGCGCCGGCGCTGGACGCGGGCATTCCGGTGCGCGTGCGCAATACCTTCCGGCCGGACAATCCCGGCACCCTGATCGACGCGACGGGCAGCGACTCCACGCCGGTCAAGGGCATCACCAGCATCGGCGACATGGCGCTGATCACCATCGAGGGCGCGGGCATGATCGGCGTGCCCGGCACCGCCGAGCGGGTTTTCTCGGCCCTGCACCGCGCGGAAGTGTCGGTGGCGATGATCTCGCAGGGTTCCTCGGAGCACTCGATCTGCCTGGTGGTTCCGGCGGCCAGTTGCGAACGGGCCACGGCCATTATCGAGGACGCCTTCGCGCAGGAACTGCGCCACGGCCAGGTCCAGCGCGTGTTCGCCGTCGAGGGCATCCGCATCCTGGCGATCGTCGGCGAGGGCATGACCGGCACGCCCGGCGTGGCCGCGCGCCTGTTCAACAGCCTGGCTCGAGCCGGGGTGAACGTGCGCGCCATCGCCCAGGGCGCCTCGGAGCGCAATATCTCGGTGGCGGTCGACGAGGCCGACGCCGAGCGCGCGCTCAAGGCCGTGCACGCCGGGTTCTACCTTTCCGAGCACACGCTGTCGATCGGCCTGATCGGCCCCGGGCAGGTGGGCAAGGCGCTGCTCCGGCAGATTGCCGACACGCGCGCGGGCCTGCACCAGCGCGCCCGGCTGGACCTGCGCCTGCGCGCGGTGGCCGGCTCCAGGCGCATGCGCCTGGCCGGCGACGACGAGGCCAGCCTGGACGCCGCCGCGCTGGCCGACGAACCCTTCGGCAACGAGAGCGGACCGCTGGATTTCGATCACTTCGTCGACAAGGTCAACGACGACCACTGGCCGCATGCCCTGATCATCGACTGCACGGCCAGCGACGATGTCGCCGCGCGCTACGCCGACTGGCTGGCCGCCGGCATTCATGTGGTCACGCCCAACAAGCGTGCCGGCAGCGGCCCGATGGATCGTTACCGGGCGATTCGCGCGCCGGTCGAGGCCGGCACCGCGCGTTGGCGCTACGAAGCCACGGTGGGCGCGGGCCTGCCCATCATCCAGACCCTGCGCGACCTGCTCGACACCGGCGACAGGATCCGGCGCGTCGAGGGCATCTTCTCGGGCACCCTGGCCTACCTGTTCAATCGCTTCGAGGCGGGCATGTCGTTTGCCGCCCTGGTCGGTGAGGCGCACGCGGCCGGCTACACCGAGCCGGACCCGCGCGACGACCTGTCGGGCATGGACGTGGCGCGCAAGCTGGTCATTGTTGCCCGCGAGATGGGCCTGGATCTGGAACTCGACGATATCGAAGTGGAGAACCTGATCCCCGACTCGATGGCCGAGCTCGGGGTCGATGAATTTCTTGACCAACTGAGCGGCATGGACGCGGCCATGACCGAGCGCCTGCAGGCCGCCCGCAGCGAGGGCTGCGTGCTGCGCCACGTCGCCGAGCTGGACGCCAACGGCCGGGCCGCGGTGTCCCTGCGCGCCCTGCCCGAGGACCATGCCTTCGCCCACCTGGCGCTGACCGACAACGTGGTGGCCTTCACCACCGACCGCTACTGCGACAACCCGCTGATCGTGCAGGGCCCCGGCGCCGGGCCCGAGGTAACCGCAGCCGGTGTGTTCGCCGACCTGCTGCGCGTGGCCAGCGGCCTGGGAGCACGGCTTTGAGCGATCGTCACAGCGCCACCGCCTTCGCGCCGGCCAGCGTCGGCAACGTGGCCTCGGGCTTCGACTTGCTGGGCCATGCCGTCGAGGGCCCGGGCGACACGGTGACCGCAACGAGAACCGAAACACCGGGCGTGGTGATCGAGGCGATCACCGGCCTGGCCGAAGACCTGCCGCTGGCGGCAGAGAAGAACACCGCCGCCGTGGCGGTGCAGGCGCTGCTGGACTCGGTCGATCCCGGATTCGGGGTGAGCCTGAGAATCCACAAGGGCATTCCGCTGTGCTCGGGCCTGGGCGGCTCGGCTGCGTCGGCCACCGCCGGGGTGGTGGCCGCCAACGCGCTACTCGACGAGCCGCTCTCACGCAAGGCGCTCTATCCCTTCGCGCTGGCCGGCGAGTCGGTGGCCAGCGGCGAGGCCCACGGCGACAACCTGGGCTCGCAATTGCTCGGCGGCCTGGTGCTGGCCACGCACGACCATCTGCTCAGGCTGCCCGTGCCCGAATCGCTGCACGCCGTGGTCGTGCACCCCGAATTCCGGGTCGCGACCCGCGAGGCGCGCGAGACTCTGCGCGAGCCCTTCGACCTGGCCACGGTCGTGACCCAGCAGGGCCACCTGGCCGAGCTGATCTGCGGCTGCTACGAGAACGACCTGAAACGCCTGGCGCGCGGCCTGGTCGACGTGATGGTCGAGCCGCGGCGGGCCTCGTTGATCCCGGGCCTGCTCAAGGTGAAGGTTGCCGCCATGAACGCCGGCGCGCTGGGTTCGGCGATTTCCGGCGCTGGCCCGACGGTGGTAGCCTGGTTCGACGGCACCGAACGTACGACCGAAGCGGCCGAGGCCATGCGCGCGGCCTTCGAACGCGCCGGCCTGGCCTCCGAGGCCTGGATCACGCCGGTCGATGCCGCCGGCGCGCGCCTGCTCGAGGATCCGGGGGCTTCGTGAGGTTCGTCAGCACCGCCGGGCAATCGAGCGCGGGCCTGGCCCAGGCCCTGACCAGCGGGCTGGCGCCCGACGGCG
>JAASTB010000020.1 GCA_021767625.1 Wenzhouxiangella sp. | reverse complement strand
GGTGACACCATCGCGGCGATCGAGAAGTTTCATGTGGCGGATCGGATTGATTACATTTCGACCGCGGGTGGGGCATTCCTCGAGTACGTGGAAGGAAAAGAGCTGCCTGCCATAAAGGCCCTAGAGGTATAACCGGTCGGTTATGCAACTGCACAGCCACCGTTTGCGCGTAGTTCTGCTGTCTGACAAACTGCTTGCCACAAGGCCTTTTTCGACCGAGGGTGCAAGCCATGAGATTCCAGTACTTTGAGGATACGGATACACTCTACATCGAGTTCCGCTGCTCCGATATCGCCGAAACGCGCGATCTGGACGAGAACACCCTGCTCGAAGTCGATGCGGCTGGCAACGTGTGCGCGCTGACTTTCGAGCACGCAAGCCAGCGCACGGATATCGACCATGTCACGCTGGAGGGCCTTGCAGCGTGACCTTCAAAGTATCGTCCACCAGGCCGGCGAGGTGATTTGGAACGGCCCTTTAGGCCTGTTCGAGTTCGAGGCCTTTCGCTCCGGCACCCAGGCCATCACGCACGCCGTGGAAACCTGCAAGGGCTTCACGTCAGCCCGGCGGTTGCGGTATTTTCTCGACGCTGTAGAGGCTTAATTTTTCGGGTTAGCTTGGATGTGTTCTTGATGTCCCCTAATCGAGAGGGCAGAATCTTTTCCTTGATATCGGACTAAGCAAGTGATGCAATGAATGTGTCATCAGGCTTGTATTCATTCGACTTTATAAAAGAATTTAGCTAGGTAAATGATTAATGACCATATTCATCCAGCCAGCCTACTTTCAACTCGGTGAGTATGTGCGCAGATTTACAGAAAATGGCAGCACATTAACTGAGTTAAATATTGCAGTAGCCTACGTTCGCATGTCAGGGGTTTCCCGCATTAGCGAGGTCTTAGCCGCAGATGGGGCAAACAGCCGAGTTGTTGTGGGCGCCAATCAAGGAAATACATCCGCCGAAGCCATCGCCTTCCTTTATGAAAACGTAGACGAACTATATATTTGTAATAGAGGACAAGTAGTCTTCCATCCCAAGCTCTACATACTGCGGACAACTGGTCGCGCAGTCGTTGTGGTGGGTTCTAATAACTTGACCGGTGCTGGTCTATATCGCAATGTCGAAGCTGCAAGCGTATTAGAATTTGATATGAGCCTTCAAGGTGAACAGTACGAAGCAATCGCTTATAAGCTCTTTGACGCGAACTTGCTCTTGGAAGATGCTGGAGTTGAGCAAATTAGTACAAAGAATATTGCAAGGGTTGTCCGGGAGTTTCCCACTGAAATAGAGCTTCAAAGATCGGAAGCTGACCTTCGTTCTAAAAGAAAGGGAAGTGCCCCTGCTGCAAAAAAGAAAACAAAGAAAAAAGCAGCGAAGAAGGTTGTCGCAGAGCTTGCGGATATCCCGCCTCCTGATTTTGATGTGCGATCCTGGGCTCTTAGAGTGTCGGAGAAATATGGGCTCTCAGTTTCTGAGGGCACGTCAGATTATGGATTAGAAGACGATAAAGAGGGCTTGAGGGCTGGCGGAGTTGTATCTGAGATCGATGGGGCTCAATTACAGTGGAGTCCGAGCCCTAAGGCCTTTTCCAAGCGCTTAAGCTCATGGGATATTTCAGATTCTGCGGCACCTGGCCAAATTCAGATACCAAAGCGTTTTTGGAACGCGTTCCCGCAACTAGAGAATAAGCAACTAACTTCGGTTGGGGCTGAACAGGCGGATATATCGATTAAGGCAGTTTTTCACGCGACTAAATTATCGTCAGTGAATTGCAATGCCCGAGCCGTTCTGTATTGCCCATCTGAAGAGCAGCCTCGCTCTAATGATGAATTGCGGTTTACTTTGCATAATAAAAGCGCAATTCCCGGAAAACTGACATCAGGTGACTGCCTTGCATTCTTTTGGGTTGGGCGTGTGCTTCATGTTGTGTTCATCAATGAGCCTCTAGCAAATGAACTTGAGATTGAGGGTAGGTTTTCAACGCTTACCGATGAGCAAGTGGATTCCATTAAGGAAGTTTTTGAAATAGCATGATATGGCTTTTTTTGCGATGATTTTTGTGAGTTCTTGAAAAGGTCCTTGTATATTTTGTCTGGGGGTATGAGTAACTATCAATAAGCGAAAGCCCAGCGTCTTTGACAATGGACTTATAGCAGCAGCCCATATCAACGAGCCTTCCGTTAAGTATCGAGTCGCCAACGACAAAGCATAAATGTGCCTTAGGACGAAGTTTACGGGCGATCTCAGCTATGCATTGTGCCATCTCTGTGTAGAACGATTGTTCAGGCGCGCTCTTGTCAGAGTGCTTATTTCTAGACCCTATCTCCTGCTCTTGAGTTTTTTTGTGATCAAACCCCAAAATAAACATTCTGAGTTTATGATACAGATAATAATCATAAGAGTTCATGTAGGGTGGAGAGGAGAGCGCTAGATCTATAGAGTTATCCGATATAAAGTCTAGGTATCGACTGTCAGCGCAGTGAATCGACGCTTCAGGAAGAGAGTCGCGACCTAATTTCCCGTAAAACTCCTCAACTCGTTTAATATTATCTCGTGCCTTCTTTACAAACTTTGCTATCGCAGAGCCGCGGGAGAAGGGTTTTTGTATCGCCCGCCAGCGTGTTTCACTTTCCTGGTTCGAGATTCGCACTATCGTTGCGGACAGGGACGCGAGTAAAAACTGTCGTGGCCTAATGGATTCGATTTGGCCAATAAATGTGAGAATTCCTTCTACTTCTTTAAGTGCATCTCTATGGAACCACTTTGAGGAATTTAGAAATGTGATTTCTGGAGGCTCGTCATACTGAATTGAGGAATTACCAAAAAATGTTGTGTTTTGCTCCCAAATATTCAAATCCCCCTTGATTTGTGTTAATTCGTTTCTGCTGGGGGGGGTGGTTTTCGCGTATGAGGCTAGGCACGCAATTGGGTTTGTGTCTATGCCGATAGGAATGCAGTCTGCTAACAGGGCTTCAACTAGAGTGGTTCCTGATCCGCAGAATGGGTCAAGAACTATATCACCAGGCTGAGTGAAGGCGCCAAGAAGTTTCCTTGGGATCTCTGGTGTGAATTTCGCGGCATAAGGGTGCATGCCGTGTACATGATTGCGGCCTGCTTCTCGCAAGGCAAAATCGAATGATGGAAGCATTTTTTTCTTAATTCTCTTCGATTTTGCGTAAAACTATTATGTATGAATGCCCAATGTTGAGATAGTAATTCTTGGAGGGGTATCCTAAGCATACGAGCGGCCTAAACCGGGTTTGGTCATAGATCTTAATATCCCAAAGAGTGAACCCTGATGCTTCAGCGGCCTCTATTATGTGCCC
This sequence comes from Wenzhouxiangella sp., assembly GCA_021767625.1. Taxonomy (GTDB): domain Bacteria; phylum Pseudomonadota; class Gammaproteobacteria; order Xanthomonadales; family Wenzhouxiangellaceae; genus Wenzhouxiangella. The sequence goes on along the minus strand of JAASTB010000020.1, from coordinate 12,119 downwards.
GTGGAAGTTGACGTAAGGAACCCCGCGCTTGACTGCCCTGAAATCTTTTACAATCCAAACTGAATAGGCATTATTTTTAAGGACATAATAGCATTCTGAAAAAACATCGCTAATAGCGTTTAGGAAGTCTTCGTAATCAAGGTTGCCGAGGTCATTTGGTTTTTCGGAGTAGGGAGCAGGGTTGCTCAGGGCATTAAGTGTAGAGTGCTCTCTCCATTTAAATGCAAAGTCGCCTTTAATAGTCCTTAGCAAGTCTGCATATGGAGGGCTAGTAAGGATGAAATCTACAGAGCTCGGGTTTACAAACTTACGCAGATTTCGTGCGTCACCAGTTCTAATTAAGAAGTCCTTCTTTCGGTCTTTTAGATCTCTACGGGTTTGAGCTGCAAATGACTTATTGATATCTATACCGACTCCTCGTCGGTTCAAAGATTTCGCGGCATCCATTGTCGTGCCGACGCCGACAAATGGGTCCAGCACCAGTGCTCGACTCTTTGTATAGATCTCAATCTGTTGTTTCGCTAGAGAAAGTGGGAAACAGGCTCCGTGCTCTTTCTGCTTCTTTGATCGGGTGTCTGGATACTCTTCTACACTGCGACTGTATGCTGCCCATTCCTTGCCGCTTAGTTCATTCAAGTCCTTCGGTCGGCGGTCAGGATTCTTGCCGAAGCAGTCTCGGCATAGCTCTTTGCGAGAGCGTTCCGTTGCCGGCAACGCGTCAGTTTGCAAGCCGCACTTACGGCAGCTGAAATAGGATCTCTTCTTCGTTGATTGAGGCTTGCTCTGATTCTGGTTTGTAGTTTGCATCTTACGGCTTGTCATTGGCTCCGAAATTAATCTCACGCTGAGCGGAGTCAGAAAGAAACTCCTGGACTCTGTTCAAAAACCACTCACGAAGAGTGAGTTGTTTTTTAGCGAGTGCTACGTAGAGCTCTTTCTTGATCTCAGGATCAATCTCAATTACGAGTCTGCCAGAATCGCTTCTTGGGGCCATTTCATGCTACATATGTTATGTATGTTACATGTTAAAACGCTCATCTCAAAAATACAAGCTAACGGGGGAATATGCGCAAAAAAATCTGGAAGAACCCGCGAAAGAAACCAGGACAGCGAAAGAAACCAGGACAGCCACGAAATTCTTGGCGGAAGGGCCCTATTCCTAGGTGGTGACGGCTCGGAATCTTCTGAGTGCGAGGTCAGTGGGGCACAAAATTGTCTGTAAGGCGCCGGATTTGGGAACTTGGCCCGAAGTCGCCCATGAGGAGGCGCCCGGAGCCGTCGGTTCCGGGCGAAATCTAGGGCAAGAGGGCACTACCAGGGTATTGGCTGTTCCCGTAGCTTTTTGAGCGCGTACTCGCCGGAGACACCTTTCATCCAGCGCTGGCCCAGATCGGCGGCCTTCTGCATCAAGGCCTCGGCCGAGCCGATCGCACGGTAGTAGCGGCTTTCGGTACCCTGTACGCGCCGCATCCACTCGCGAGGGTGGTTTGCGACGCCCCATAGCGCTTCGGGCGGTCGTCCATCGGCCGCGGACAACTTACAACGCTTCTCCGGGTGGGTTTGAAGGCCCGTCCAGCGGACAAGAGCGATATAGCTGGACTCTGTGAGGTCGGCAAGGGTGTCGACATCCAGACCCGCAACCGCCTTGAGCGCCTGGTCCTTGGAAGGGCCGCCAAGCACCTTCAAAACGGCAGATCGAGTCGATTCGAGTCGCTGCCGGACGGAGGTATGCTCGGAGGCCCGGGGCGGTTCAGTGTCCCGGTTAGACTAGTTATCGATGGAGACCAGATAACTGTCTTCGATGAAAATGGCCAGATTATTGAGGAAGTCGATGGTGCTATTGAATCGCTAAGCGCCAAGTCTTGCTTTCGGGAGGTTGGTTATGAATCGCTTTGCCTACATTTTTATGCTTGCGATCTTCCTGATAGCCATCTGGCAAGAGGCTGTTCCAGGTGAGTCTGCTTTTGACCCTGCATGCCCTACCCCTTCCAGCGAAGTGGAAGAGCATATGATGCGTTTCAAGACTGCCAGCGCATACTGGGACAACGACAAGGCAAAGAGAGCCCTTGCCAACATTGAGCCATTAGCGCTAACTGATAAATCGAATCGCGGGATCTGTGAGCGTTTGTGGGACGGGGTTGCCCGAATGCTGGCAATCCGAACTCAACGTGATGGCGCTGAGTACTTCAAATACGACTTTGGCTTCTACAGGTATGGAGAATATTATGCAGTTGCCTTGGTTGAAAATCCAATCGATCCTAATCGCAAAGATGTTCATCCCCTAGAAAGGGTGCATCCGGGGGGCGAATCCAGCATCGTTCTCTTCAACTCTGATCTCCAAAGGTTGGGTGCTTACGACTATCGCGGGATTTCATTTGATGAAGATCCGGACTTGGTTTTGAGGCAATAGAGGCGGAATTCGTTAGTCAGAAATCAAGGCGCCCAAGAAAACTCGGGCTGAATCGCTTTGGGCCCGGTCGGTGACACTTTGGGAGCTTCTGAGAGTGGGCTGAATTGGGCGCGAGATCGGCTATTGGTTCCGCGGCTCAAGTTCTAACAGAATCCGGGGCTCCCACGAGACTTCTGGCTGACGGGCCCAGTTCCTAGGTTGTAACAGCTCGAGTTCTTCTGAGTGCTGGGTCAATGGGACGAGAAACTGTCTGTAAGGCGCTGGATCTTGGCCCGAAAGCGCCTATGAGGAGGCGACCGGCGCCGCCGGCTCCGGGCGAAGTCTTGGTCGGGCAGGCACTACCAGGGTATTGACTGTTTACGCCGAGCCTAGTGCATTTTCCGTCGACTTGCAGACGAACGCATGCCAGTGCGAGAAACCTGTCTCCCGCAGCCGGAGGATCCAGTGTAGTGATGAAATCTTGGACTGGTTTGATGATGCCGGCCCGGCGAAGCACCGGGCCGGCGCGTTTCCGTTTACTCGATGTCGAGGTCGTCCATTAGGTCCTGGACGGCGTTCTGGACCATCTGCACGGCTTGCGTGCAGGTGGACGCAGTTGCCTCGATAGTGACTTCCGTGCCACCCGGAATGCCCACGGTTGCACTGGCCGTGCAGCTGGTGTTCAGCGTGCTGAAGTCGCCGTCGTTGCTCATTGAGTGGTCGACCGAGACGTCGGTGATGCGCGCGCCCTTGGCAGATGTGATCCGCTCCAGAGAATCCTGGAAGGAGACCAGAGCGTCCTCCGACTCAGCGCTCAACTTCGCGCCGAAATCGACATCGCCTTGGCCGTCTGCAGGCGAGGCAATGGCCTGCGGACCTGAGGCGGCGAGAGCGGTGCATACCAACAGAAGAATCTTCAAAAATTTCATTGAAATCCTCCTACCGAATTTGATGCGTGAACCCCTTTTGCGCCAACTGGAGTTCAGCGTTTGGGACGCTAACATTCGCCGTCGAATAGCGTCAAAATCGCCCCGGCATTCAGGTTGGCCGTCAACTGAAAGCCCCGAGGGAGAAGCCGGAGGAACCAGCAAAAATATATGGCTTGAAAGAGTCCTGGCGATTCGCGTGCGCCGCTCACCGCTCGCCAAAGTCCTGGCGGGGCGGTAACATCTTGGGCCTATGAAGCTAGGTTCTTGGTCTATGAAGAACGCACTCCTTGGCGCCCTCTTTGCTTGTGCTCTGATTCAGGCTTCTCACTTGCACGCATCGCAAGCTTTCCCCGCGACATTTGACGAAATGTTCAGTCGCTTCGGCGCTGATGCCTTGGTCCGTGCCGAAGTCGCAGACAAAGCAGTGGTTTCTATAAACCACAAGCATATTGATGAATGGGGGAGGCGGTCCGAAGGTGAAATGATTTTCACCAGGTATTCAATGGTTCTGGCCGATGTTGTGCATGGCGAGGCTCCCCCTGCGAGGTTCGATTTGTATCTGCCTGGTGGTGAGGTGAATGGCGAAAGCGTACACCACACTCTGTCCTTTGACCTGGAGGTTGGGTGGGATGTTGTCCTTTTCCTGGATTACGAAGCACTGAACGATATGTACCATTCGGCGGGGACCAGGCAGGCAACGTTTGTCGTTCATGCGGTAAATGGCAGGCAATTGCTGATTAACCTCAAGGATGGCTATCCACCACAAGGGGGTGATGCTGAAGTTGAGGGTCGTTTGCGCCGAGATCTACGAAAAGACGATCCGGTCTATGCACAAGACGGCTCCCGGGTCCTTTCCTACGAAATACTCAAAAGCCTATTTGAAGAGTAGTTCTGTTCCTTTTCCCTGGGATCGGGCCGTGGATAGCTGGAGTTGCGCCATGGTGGCCGCCGTCGGGAGCGGGTGGCCGGCCCGCAGCGCGCGCGGGCCGGAAAGTTTATGCCGCCGAGCCCCGGCGGGTCGCTGGGATTGTTGGTCTCGGCGCAAGTTGAACACCCATGAGCGGCTGAAGCCAGCGGACTCTGAGTAGGACGAAGTGATGGATCGCGGCACAGCCGGCAATCGTGCCGGTGAGCACGAGCATGGCCTCGACCGGGCCGGGCAGGGACAACGGAATCAGCACTGCGGCGAGCGGCACGATCAGGCTCTGGTGGAGGATGTACCAGGGATAGACGGCCCGGTTGGCATAGGGCATCCAGCGTCGCGGCCGGTTCAGCCATGCGGCGGCGTAGCCGAGTATGGCCAGCAGCGCGTTCCAGGCGTAGAGCGCGTGGGCGCTGTCGGAGATCGCCCGCCAGTTTAGGTCGGGCAGTGCAGCCACTTCCTCGGGTGACAACGTGCGTCCGGCGATGCGAAGCGCCATGTAGATGCTCAGGCCGGTCAGGGCCAGCGCGAGTGGCGTTCGCCGATACACGCGAACAGCCGTCCACCAGGCGCGCCGCCGGGCCAGGAAGAACCCGAACAGGAAGACCGGGAAGTACTTGGCGTGCTGGGCCCAGTCGTCGGTCAGCGCCTTGGTGTCGCCGAATTGCGGTTCGAGTCCATAGAGCACGAAAAACCACCACAGCACGGGCAGCGTCACAAGGCAGGCGATGCCGATCCGTCCGATTGGCGCCTGCTTCTGCGTCTGCTCCGGGTTCGGGGTCCGGATCGCCCGGTGCAGTGCCACGCCGGCCGCGAGCACCAGCGTGTAGGTCCACAGGTAGGCCAGGTACCAGAGGTGGTTCCAGGTCACGCCGAACTCGGCCCCGGCGAAGCCGCCGCCGGGCCAGGGCTTGAGCTGCAGGTACCTCAGCATGAACGCGCCGAAGCCGGCCTCGAATGCGCCGTTGGCGCGCGCTTCCACCCAGGCCTGGATCGGGACGATGGCCAGCATGCCGAAGATAAGCGGCACCAGCAGCAGACTGGTGCGGCGCAGCGCCATCAGGCCGGGGCGCCGTGCCAGTGCGCTCAAGCCTAGCGCCAGGCCCGAGACCAGAAAGATGAGCGGCATCCGCCAGCGGTTGATGGCCACCATGGGCCACTGCAGCCACTCCGCGGTGCTGGGGCTTTTGATGTGAAAGCCCCAATCGGCTACGTAGACCATGCCGACGTGGTAGAGGATCAGCAGTGCAAAGGCGCCGGTGCGCACGGCATCCACGTCGTGGCGTCTTTCTGAAGCGGTCAATCGGTCCATGATCGAAGTCTGAGCAGGATTTGCGCTATCTTCCTGCGGCAGACTCCTGCCGGAAAGCGGCAAGGGACGAACCGTTGGCAGGCGGGGACCAACCGCCGGCTGGCGCGATGAAGCTCGGCTAGAATCGTGGCATGCGAATGGATTCCCGATCGTTCCTGGACTGGTACGCACCCTATCGGAGAGGCTTCGAATGGGGGTTCTGGATCGTTCTCTACCTGGTCAACGGGGTCGCCAACAGCGTGGTCCGGGTGCTCGAGCTCGAAGCCGCCGACTCCACGGCCCGCTGGGAGCCGGTTGTCTGGGAGTGTTCGAGCGCCCTGGCGCTACTGCTGCTGGTGTGGCCGGTGGTGGTGTTCACGCGCCACTGGGCCTGGAGCTGGTCACACCCCGTCCGGTGGCTGGCCGGTCATGTCCTCGCCAGCGTCGTGTTTTCGCTCGCCCACGTGCTGCTGATGGTTGCGATGCGTGAAGCCGCCTATCGCCTGGCCGGCGGTGACTACGATTTCGGCTACTGGCCGGGCGAGCTGGCCTACGAATACCTCAAGGATGCGCGAACCTACGCCGGCATCGTGCTCTTCATCGAGGGCTATCGCTTCATCCTCCGGCGCCTCGCCGGTGAGGCGCGCTGGCTCGACGCGCCGCCGGACGGCCGGCCCGACCCCGTGTCGGACGACGACGCAGCCGATGGCCCGCCTGACTATTGCGATCGCTTCCTGGTCAAGATGCTGGGCCGGGAGTTCCTGGTGCCGGCCGCCGACATCGACTATGCGCAGGCCGCCGGCAACTACGTCAACCTGGTCGTCGGCGGGCGCGAGTACCCACTGCGGAGCACCATGAAGGGCCTTCTCGAGCGGCTCGATCCCGAGCGCTTCAGGCGGGTTCACCGCAGCTACCTGGTCCGGATCAACCGGGTCGCCGAAATCGAGCCGCTCGAAAGCGGCGATGCGAGACTGAAGCTTGTCGATGGAACCGAACTGCCTTGCTCGCGCAGCTACCGCTCCGGGCTGACCTGAGCGGGAACGCAGGGCAACCAGCAGTTACCCGTGAAACTGACCGCCGCGGGGTCGGCGCCTGGCGGGGATTCGTTTGCTCTCGTCGTTTCATTCGTGCGCGACCCAGGCTCCGTAGAGAGGCTGGTGCGTTGTTCAATGCCCCCGGGGAGGATGAGGGGGATCAGGTGAGAACGCCTTGTTTCATGAGCCGCCATGCATAAGCGCAGATGGCGAGACCTATCGCCCACCCAATGACGGTGCCAATCAGCCCGGACTGGGCAGTGCCGACATTGAGGCCTTTGACGATCGCATGCCAGAAGGAAATCAATACGTTCATCGCCAGTGCGCTGGAAAAGACATAGAACGCAATTTTCTTCAGGCGAAGGAACGCAATCGCCGCATAGAGCTGTGCGAGCGCCAAAAAGACGGCCAGTGAATAGTCGAACATCGTCATCTGTGACAGGTGGCTGTCAGCTTCGGCGGGAATCGGGATTGCGCCGGAGCCTACGAAATACAGGGACAGCAAGGTAAAGCCGACCGAGATCATAATGAGTATAGAAATGATCCACACCCATGCCGGCCGCTTGCTGTTCTGTCTTTCGAGGGACATATGTGGTTTGCCTTTCTTAGCGCTGTGTATTGATCGGTTCCAGGAAATCTGATCGAGTGTGGGCCCCGCAAAGAGGAGCGGAGTGCGAATGCGGCAGTACGCGGGAGCTCGATTGTGGTGCAATTTACCAAAGGAGAAAATGCGGAAAGTAGTGCGGGTTGTTGTAGGAGATTTCTTACGGATCGTGCGTGTCCAGAATCTTCGTCCGATCGCGACCAGTTCGGATATGCCGTGGCGCTGGCCGATAGATTGGCCCTGGGTGCGGCAGCAGGCTGCGTGGTCGTCGGGGCGCCGGAGGATATTCCCGAGGACGCCGAGGGCGAAGTGGTTACGGGAACGGCTACGTTGTATATTCGCGTTCGCTGATGTCGCCCGAAGTGTTACCTTGAGCAGGTCAAGTTACCCGGTCTGCGGCTTGAAAGCCGGTGGCCGTGAATCCAATCCTGATTGAGGAGCCCTGAAATGACCCATACCCCCCATGAATTGGCCGAGGAGTTTCCCGAGTATGCGGAAACGATCCATGAGCTGAAAACCACCGACGCTCACTTCAAGAAGCTGGCGGACGAGTACCACACCGTCAATCGGCAGGTCCACCGAATGGAAACCGAGGTCGAGGCTGTCAGCAGCGACACCGAAAAGCAGGCCCGTGAACGCCGCCTCCACCTCAAGGACGAGATTGCCAACTACCTGAAGCAGCACGCCGGCTGAGGCCGCTGCGGATATCTTCTGCGAAAGAGCAACCCTGGTGGCTACGGATGACTGGTCGATCCGAGGCGTGACTCCCGCTCAATTCACTTCGTTAGTCGACGCTACGGCCGCACACGACCATGTGCGGCTCGAATACCGATCCGATCAACACTCTTTGATCACGCGCCGTGGCGACGCTGGCGCCGGAAATCAGTTCGCCGTCGTCGAGAAATAGCGTCTCGATTCTTGGCTCGGGGTGGAGTCGAACGCGTGCGGCCTGTGACGGGGCGAGGACCTCTGCATCGCCGGCGTGGCGGGTGAAGGTCAGCAGCTTGACGTGGCCGCCTAGCAGCAGGTCGCCGTTGTCCGGATCGACTTCTATATTGTCGACGCCGAAGCCCACGTCGAAGCGGCGCAGCTCTTCGAGGCTGCCGTCTTGCAGATCGCGGCGGTAGTCGCGGATGCGCCCGTGGGTGACTTCGGCGACGAACAAGCGCATCCCGTCGGTCGAGAGGTTGATGCCGTTGGCGTAGGTCAGGCCGTCGGCGACCTCGCGGTATTCGTTGCCGTCGAAGTAGACCACGTTGGCCCAGCCCAGGCGCAGATAGTCTTCCAGGGTTCGTTTCCAGCCCGGCGCGCTGCCGTGGTCGTTGGTGAAGTAGAAGCGTTCGTGGTCCACGGCGACGATGTCGTTGGGGCTGATCATCGATTCGTGCGCCAGGGTTTCGCGGTGCACGAGACGCCGGCCTTCCAGGTCGAAGACTTCCACGGTGTGGGCCGGTCCGGCCGATTCGCCGGACTGGTCTCCGAACAGCGACTCGCCCGGGTGATTGACCACGAACAGCGTCGCGCGGCCCTCGTCATCGACGAACAGCGAGATGCCGTGCGGCCTGAAGTCCTTCCCGGCGTCGGGGGTCAGCTTGACGGGCGAGTCCATCGAACCGTCGAGCGACCAGGCATGGATGCCGCCGGGTCGGACCTCGCCGGCCATGGCGGCGCGGCGGTCGAAGCTCGAGATTAGCGCGAGATCCCGCTTGGGGTGCAGGGTGATGTCTTCGGCGCCGGGCACACCGGCGACCTGGCGGCATTCGCCGGGGTGCAGATTTTCCACGCTGCGGAACTCGCCGGCATCGGCGGCAAGATAGAGAACGTAGGCGGCGATCAAAAGCACCGGCACGCCGATCAGCAGAATCAGTTTGCGCATGGGAAACCATCGCTCGTGTCCGACGAGGATTATGCCCGTCGGTCGGCTCTGGCGCGAATCGGACCCGGCGCGTTCTTGAAGGGGCTTCAGCCCGGCGAGGACGAGACGGTTTCCAGGATGCCGCGCTCGAGCAGTTCGTCCAGTTCCCGCGCGGACAGGCCCGTGCCGAAGTGGTCTTCATGGGCTTGCGGGCCGGCAACGATGCCGCGCCAGCCGTTCTTGCCGCCGGCCTTGGCCGTGTAGAGGGCGCGGTCGGCCAGGTCGACGCTGACTTCCCAGCTATTGGGGGTCTCGGCCGGTTCCAGCAGGGGCCAGGCGGCGTAGCCGATGCTGCAGGTCACGCTGACTTTTTCGTCCTTGCTGGTCACCAGGGGTTTGTCGGATACCGCACGGCAGATGCGTTCGGCCAGCGCGGCGCCCCGGGCAGGCTCGATATCGTTGACCACGAGCAGGAACTCCTCGCCGCCCCAGCGCACCAGGATGTCTTCGGCCCGGCAGAATTCGCCCAGGCGCTGGCCGAAGGCTACGAGCACGCGGTCGCCCACGGCGTGGCCGCGCTGATCGTTGATCTGCTTGAAGTCGTCGATGTCGATCATCAGGAACAAGAGCCGCGGGCGCGACTGCAAATCCTGGTCCTTCTGGGTCTTTTCGATCCAGTCGAGAAAGTCGCGCCGGTTCGACAGGCCGGTGAGCGGATCGCGCCGGGTGGCCTGGTCGAGCTTGCGGTTACTGCGCTGCAATTCTTCGTTGAGGCGCTGCAGCTCGGCGGTGCGTTCGGCGACCTGCTGGTGCAGCACTTCCACCTGCCGGCGCTTGTTGTGCATGTTGCGCTGCACCCGCCAGACGATCAGGGCCAGCAGCCCGAGCAGGCCCAGCGCGTAGAGCACGTAGGCAATGGGGTGACGCCACGGCGGTGGTGCCAGCACGATGTCCAGGGCGTGCGCGTTGCGGAACTGGCCGTCGCGTCCGGCCGCCTCGACCTGCAGGCGGTAGCTGCCGGGCGAGAGGTAGTTGACCGAGAATTCCGCCTCCGGGCCGTGCACCTGCACCCATTCGTCGTGCAGGCCCTCCACACGGTAGCGCAGCCGGGCGGCACCGGGCGCGTTGAAGTCCAGGGCCACCATGCGCAGCGCGAAAATGCCGTTGTCGTGATCCAGCCGCAGTTCGCGGGCATAGGGCAGCGCGGCGTCGAGGCCGTCGAAGGCGTCCAGCACGCCGATCTGCCGGTGCGCGATGGTCAGCCCGTCGATGACCGGCCGCGCCGGCGGGCTCTCGAACGAGAACTCGCTGCTGGCGACCGAATCGACGCCGTCCATGCCGCCGAAGTAGAGCATGCCGTCGCCGCCCTGCCAGGCCGCGCCGGCGTTGAATTCCTGGTTGACCAGGCCGTCGCGCCGCCCCAGCTGCTGGACTTGCCCGCTCTCGGGCTCGAGCACGGCCAGGCCCTGGTTGGTGCTCAGCCACATGCGCCCGGCCGGGTCGCGGAGGATGCGATAGACGACGTTGTTGGGCAGGCCGTCGGCCGTGGTGATCTGGCGCTGGACGCTGCCTTCGCGGTCGAGCTGCAGCAGGCCGCCGCCGAAGCTCGCCAGCCAGACCCGGTCGTCTTCGAGGTGGATGGCCCAGATCGAGCTGCTGGAGCGCTCGCGCGATCCGGCGAAGAAGTGTTGGCTTGTTTCGCCGGGGCGGAATCGATACACGCCGTTTTCGTTGCTGCCGACCCAGAGGCTGCCGTCCCGGTCGACGCGCAGGGTGGTCAGGAACGGGTCGCGCAACGCTTCCGGAACCAGCTCCGGGCGCAATCGGCCTTCGGCCAGGGCGGCCAGCCCCGACTGCGTGGTGATCCACAGGCGGCCGTCGTGTTCGACCAGGTCGGTGATGCGTTCGTCGGGCAGTTCGCCCGGCACGACCGGCTGCGGCGCCTCGGGCGGCCGCCAGCGCCAAAGGCCGTGATAGCTGCCGACCCAGTAGCCGTCGCCGGAGGTCTCGGCGGCCAGCGCAAGGATGGGGATGCCGGCGAGTGCGGGCAGCTGTTGCCATGTTTCGCTGTCGGCGGCCTGGACGAAAAGCCCGTTCTCCGTGCCCAGCAGGCTGAAATGCTCGTCGCGCCGCACGGCCCAGACGATCTCGTCGGGCCAGGTGATGGGTTCGTCGGAGGCGGGCGCGCCGCTGGCCAGGGCCGTTTCGGACAGCGGCAGCACGCGGTGGAGCCCGTCGGCGAAGGTGCCGATCCACAGCACTCCGGAACTGTCGCGGAAAAAGCGGGTGACCTCGCTGTCGCCGATGTCCATGCGCCAGCGGGTGTAACTCGAAGGCCGGGCCGGGTCCCAGGCCAGCACGCCGCCTTTGCTGTTGCCGATCAGCAGTCGTCCGTCCGCTTCGGCGTACAGGCTCGAGATCCAGGCCGTGCCGCCGTCCTGGCGGATCGGCGGGGAAACCACGGAGACTTCATCGGGGCGCACGCGCAGCAGCTCGCCGCTGTCGGTCGCCAGCCAGGCCGTGCCGTCCGGCGCCTGAGTCATTGCGTTGCACTCCGGCGAGCCGGGCAGGTCCGGTTGCCGTTCGCGGCCGTCGCTGAAGACCAGGGCGCAATCGCGATCGGCGGCCAGCCAGTCCGACTCCCCCAACCGGGCCAGGCCGATCAGGCCGTCGCGGGCGAGCAGATTGGTGATGCGCTGCCCGGCCAGGTCGACGCGATCGACGCCGGCGGCCGTGGCGATCAGGGCCGATTGCCCCGAAGGCGAGATCGCCACGTCGACCACCCGCAGGTGGGAAAGCCCCTGCTCGGTGGCGAAGCGCCATCGCTCGAGGGTTTCCAGGTCGATGACCTCGATGCCGGCGTCGTTGCTGCCCAGCCACATGCGCTCGTCGCCGTCGACGGCCAGGGCATCGATGGTGGAGCTGACCAGCGCGTCGGGGTCGTCGGGTTGGTGCGTAAGAACGTCGAAGCGATGGCCGTCGAAGCGGTGCAGGCCCTCCTGCGTGCCGAACCAGAGGAAGCCGTTGCCGTCCTCGGCAATGCTGATCACGCTGGACTGAGACAGGCCCGCATCGAGGCCGTAGGACTCCACTGC